>DASQNL010000382.1:0-5824 GCA_035644995.1 Pyrinomonadaceae bacterium
GCAACCACAAGTTCTATTATCACGGCGGCGACCTGCAAGGCGTCATCAACCGCTTGCCCTATTTGAAAGACCTCGGCGTCACGGCCGTCTGGCTCAGCCCGTGGTACGACAACTACGACCGCCCGAACGAGATCGAGTTGAAGGAGGGACGGCCGAGCACGGGTTTTCACGGCTACAACGCGCAGGACTTCTACACGGTCGAGGAGCACTTCGGCACGCTCTCCAAGTTGCGCGAACTCGTGGATGAAGCGCACAAGCTGGGGATCAAGATCATTCAGGACAGCGTCGTCAATCACACGGGGCCGTATCACCCGTGGGTGGCCGATCAGCCGACGCCGACGTGGTTCAACGGCACGCGCGAGCGTCATCTCGCCAACGTCTTCGAGACGTGGGCGTTGCACGACCCGCGCCCCGACCCGGAGATTAAGCGCGCCACGATGGAGGGCTGGTTTCTGGACTTCCTGCCGGACTTCAATCAGGACGACGAGGAGACGAAGCGTTACCTCATTCAGAACACGCTCTGGTGGATCGGCACGACCGGACTCGATGCCATCCGCGAAGACACGTGGCAATACGTGCCCAATAGTTTCTGGCGAGACTGGACGGCGGCCATCAAGCGCGAGTTCCCAAATGTGCGCGTCTTCGGCGAAGTGAAGGACGGCGACCCCGTCCACGTCTCATTTTTTCAGGGCGGGCGCGTGCGCTTCGACGGCATTGATTCCGGTCTCGATTCGCTGCTCGACTTCCCGCTTTTCTATCCCGCGCGCCACGCCTTCGCCTCCGGCAAGCCCCTCAAAGACGTGGCGCAACTGCTGGCGAAGGATGCGCTCTACACGAACCCCGACCTGCTCGTGACGCTCGTGGGCAGCCACGACGACGGGCGTTTTATGAGCGAGCCGGGAGCCACCATCGCGGGGCTGAAACTGGCGCACACGTTTTTGCTCACGACGCGCGGCGTGCCCCAGATTTATTACGGCGACGAGATCGCCATGACGGGCGCGGATGAGCCGACGACCAGACAGGATTTCCCCGGCGGCTTCCCCGGCGACCGCCGCAACGCCTTCGCGCGCACGGGGCGCACCGCCGCCGAGCAGGACATCTTCGAGCACACGCGGCGCGTCGCGCGCCTGCGCGCCGAACTCGAACCGCTCCGGCGCGGCGCGCTCGTCACCCTGCGCGCCGCCGCGCAAGCATACGCCTACGCGCGCGTCTCGGAACGCGGCGCGGTCGTCGTCGTCTTCAACAACGACACGAAGCCCGCCGCGTTGGAGTTCAGTCTCGCGCCCACCGGGTTGCCCGCCGACGCGCGGCTCGACGACCGGCTCGACACTCTCAAGAATGTGCGCGCCGAAGGCGGCCGGCTGAAACTCACGCTGCCCGCGCGCTCCGCCGGCATCCTGACGAATATTCCCGCGCGCTGACAATTCGACTTGCAAGGAGCAACGGAGATGACGCAGCAAAAGCCACGTTTGAGCTTCTGGCAAATCTGGAACATGAGTTTCGGATTCCTCGGCATCCAGTTCGGCTGGGGCTTGCAGCTAGGCAACATGAGCGCGATCTACGAGAAGCTCGGCGCGAACCCCGACCAGTTGCCCATCCTCTGGCTGGCCGCGCCGCTCACCGGCCTGATCGTGCAGCCGATCATCGGCTCGATGAGCGACCGCACGTGGGGGCCGCTCGGCCGCCGCCGCCCCTACTTTCTCGTCGGCGCGCTCCTTGCCAGCGCGGCGCTGTTCTTCATGCCCACCTCTTCGTCGCTCTGGATGGCCGCCGGGTTGCTCTGGATGCTCGACGCCAGCATCAACATCTCGATGGAGCCGTTTCGCGCCTTCGTCGCCGACAAGCTCAACACCGACCAGCGCACCGCCGGGTTCGTCATGCAGTCGTTCTTCATCGGCCTCGGCGCGACGTTCGCCGGTTGGCTGCCGCTCGCCTTCCGCTACTTCGGCGTAACGGGCAACACGCCGAGCGGCATCCCGCTCACGATCAAGTACGCCTTCCAACTCGGCGCGCTCGCCTTCCTCGTCGCTGTTCTGTGGACGGTCTTTACCTCGAAAGAGTACCCGCCGGAAGACATGGAAGCCTTCCGGCGCATGAAGCGCGAGCGGCGCGGCTTCGGGGCGGGACTCGCCGAAATCTTCTCGGCCTTGCGCGAGATGCCGACCACCATGCGCCAACTCGCGCCCGTGCAAATCTGCACGTGGCTCGGCCTCTTCTGCATGTGGCTGTTCTACGTTCCGGCGGTCGCGCGCCACGTCTTCGGCGCGCTCGATCCCCAATCGGAAGCCTACACGCGCGGCGCGGAGTGGGGCGGCTTCGCCATGTCGTTTATGAACATCACCTGTTTCGCCGTGGCGTTCCTGCTGCCGAAACTCGCCGCCGCCACGAGCCGCAAAACCGTCCACGCGATCTGCCTCCTGTTCGGCGCGGCCGGTCTGCTCTCGATCTACTTCATCCGCGAACCGTGGCTGCTCTTGCTCTCGATGATCTCGGTCGGCATCGCGTGGGCTTCGATCCTCTCGATGCCTTACGCGATCTTGTCCGGCTCGCTGCCCGCCGCGCGCATGGGCGTCTACATGGGCGTCTTCAACTTCTTCATCGTCATCCCGGAGATCGTTCAGGCGCTCACCTTCGGCCCCATCATTCGCAACGTCTTCGGCGAAAACAACCCGCGCAGTTCGCTCTACGTCGTCCTCATCGGCGGATTCTTCATGCTGCTCGCCGCCCTGCTCGTGACGCGCGTCGAGGACGTGGCCGACGACGACGTGCCCGAACGCGACGTGATCCGCGGCGACGAACAGATTCCGTTCATCCCGCAAGGCTCCGCGCAGCCCGTGCCGAGCACCGGATTGATCGACGAGCCGGCGGAGCGTTCTTAAAAGATATTGGTGCGGAGATGTCGGCGGTGATGAGGAGTGATAGCCATTCGTCGGTGGTGAGGAGCGATAGCCATGAAGTCCGGTCGTCTTTCAATCTTGCTCGCGGCCGCCGGTCTGACGCTCGCGCTCGCCGGGCGCGCCGGGGCCGAGTGTGTATATGATCCCGCGCCGCCGTGTCAGGCATATTGGAGCGCGGGGGCGGTCTTCGTCGGGACGGTGAAGGAGGTGGCCTACTCCGCCACCTACCAGCGGGGCGCAGGCAACGACCGCTGGAATTACCGTCGCCGCACCACGCGCTTTTCGGTCGAAACCGCGTACAAGGGAGTTGAGGGCAAGCTGGTCGAAGTCGTCACCGAGCAGATTATGCCGACGCCCGTCGTCCTCCCCGACGGCGGGCAGGGGACGAAGGCGATGAGCCACTCCGACTGTGATTACAAGTTCGACGAGGGCGAGACCTATTTCGTGTATGCGAACTTCAACGCGAAGAAGGACGGAACGCTCGTCGTCCCCATGAACCGGACGCGCAAGCTGCGAGACGCGGCCGCCGACACGGAATTCGTCAACGAACTGCCGCGCCTCGCCCCGACCGGCAAAATCTTCGGCCGCATCGTGCGCTCCGACCGCAACCCGCCGGACGGCAAACATCAGAGCTTGCCGCTGGCGGGCATCAAGGTGACGGCTCGCGGGGCTGAGGGAACCTACGAAGCGTTGACGGATGCCGAGGGCAATTTCGGCTTGAAGGATGTGCCGCCCGGTAGCTATCAAGTGACGCCCGACTACCCGGCGCACCTCTCCTCCGACAGCGGTTCGCGATTGGCGCGGGTTATCGCGCGCGGTTGCGCGCACCTCGATTTCTACACCTACGCGGACGCGCGCATCAAAGGCCGCGTGCTCGATGCGGAGGGGCGTCCGCTGCCGGAAGTCAAAGTCGATCTAATCCCGGCCGACGGCTCCGAAACATCCTCCAGAGGCGTAACTGCTTTCACGAATCAGGAGGGGCTGTACGAATTGAAAGCCATCCCGGCGGGGCGTTTCCTGCTCGGTCTTAATTTGAGCAGCGCGCCCAACGCGCGCGCCCCTTACCCGCGCACCTACTACCCCGGCGTGGGGAGCGCGGCGCGAGCGACGGTGATCGCCGTGGCCGAAGGGGCGCAACTGCCGTCTTATGATTTGCAATTGCCGCCGCCTCTCGTCGAGCGCGTCGTCGAGGTCGTCGTGACGTGGCCTGACGGTCGCCCCGTGAGCGATGCCCTGCCGCGTCTGGAAGACCCCGCTTACCCGTGGGGTTCCGGCGCAATGAGCGTGAAAAAAGTTGAGGGGCAGGAGGGGCGTTATCAGTTGACGGGCTTCGACGGCATCACCTATTGGGCGCACGCCTACGTCAATCTCAAGGGCGGGCAAGCGCGCGCCGAGCCGGTGAAATTCACGCTGAAGGAAGGCGCGCCGCCGATCAATCTCGTCATCGCGTCGCCCGGCGGCAATAGCCCGCACCATCGCCGAAAGTAGCCGAGCCACACCAACGCCATGAAAAGTTCGTTTTGCACATACGCAGCTTCGCTGCTGGTGATCCTTATGTCCTCGTTACCCGGCGGCAACGTCGCGCACGCGCAAGCCGCGTCGTCAACGCCGCGCGACTTCTCTAAAGAGACGGCGCGCCGAACGCCCGCCTGGGTGCGCGACGGCGTCGTCTATGAAATCTTCCCGCGCAACTTTTCCGCGCGCGGAAACTTCGACGGCATCACCGCCGAACTCGACCGCCTCAAGCAACTCGGCGTCAACATCCTCTGGCTGATGCCGATTCACCCGACGGGGCGCGAACGCGCGAAGGGAACCATCGGCAGCCCCTATGCCGTGCGCGATTACTACGCCGTCAACCCCGACTACGGCACGCCCGCGGATTTCAAGCGTCTCGTCGCAGAGGCGCACCGGCGCGGCCTGAAAGTGATTATCGACATCGTGGCGAATCACACCTCCTGGGACAGCGTGTTGATGGAACAATCGGATTTCTACACGCGCGATAAGGCGGGGAAGATCATCCCGCCCGTCGCCGACTGGGCGGACGTGGCCGATCTCAACTACGACAACCCGAAGCTGCGCGCCTACATGACCGACATGCTCAAGTTCTGGCTGCGCGAATACGACCTCGACGGCTTTCGCTGCGACGTGGCCGGGATGGTTCCCACCGATTTCTGGGAGGCGGCGCGCGTCGAACTCGAACGCGTCAAGCCGGACATCCTGCTGCTCGCCGAATGGCACGAACCCGAACTGCTCGTCAAAGCCTTCGACGTGGACTACTCGTGGCCGCTGCACCACGCCATGTCCGACGTGTTGATGGGCGCACAACCCGCGACGCGTGTGCGCGCGGCGTGGGAAGAGGAACATGCGAAGTGGCCGCGCAATGCTTTGCACCTGCGCTTCTCCGACAACCACGACGAGCGACGCGCCATCGCGCGCTTCGGCGAACGCGCCGCGCTCGCCGCCTCCGCCCTGATGTTCACGCTCGACGGCGTGCCGCTCATCTACAACGGCATGGAGGTCGGCGACACGACCGAGTCGGGCGCGCCCGCGCTGTTCGAGCGTCTCCCGGTCTTCTGGCGGATCGCCGAGCGGCGGCCGGAGTTTCCGCGCTTCTACAAACAGATCATCGAACTCAGGCGCGCCAGCCCCGCGCTCCGGCGCGGCGCGGTCGAATGGCTGCGCAACTCCGACGAGGCGCGCGTCTTGACTTACCTGCGCCGCGCGGGCGACGAGGAGATACTCGTCGTGATCAACTTCTCGAACCGCCCGTTCGCCGGGACGGTCGAAGCTCCGGGCGGCGCGGCCTACGCGGACGTGACGCCGGACGTTGCGCCGCCGCTCCCGCCCGATGCGCCCGCGCCCGCGCACCAGCCGCGCGCACGCGCCGTCGGCCTCCCCGCGCTCGCCCTCGATGCGTGGGGCTATCG
>DASQNL010000383.1:0-4949 GCA_035644995.1 Pyrinomonadaceae bacterium
TCGCACGCGGCGGTCGCGCAAAGGCAAAAAGGTCGGTCGCACCACTTCGCCCGCGCGCCCGATCAAAAAGACGGCGCTGAATCCGATGGTCGTCGCCGCGAACAGTTCGCGCAGACTCGACTCCGTGAGCGGCGCGAGCAGCGCGCGCCAGCGCAGTGCGCGCACGAAGTAGGTTGCCCAGACGATGACGACCGCGAGCGCGATCAAACGCCAGTCCGAACGCCCGATGGCCGCGCCGACGCTCGCCCAGTCAAGCCCGCGCCCGAACCACCACAGGACTGCGGCGGCGACGAGAGTTAAAATTACAAATTTGAGATAACGGCGCAAATCAGGGCGTCTCCGCGACGATTTCCGTACAAAATAGTTGCGCATCCGTGCGCGTCTCTTGACCTCTCGGCCTCGACCAACCACAATATGTTGGGTGGCGTTCTAAGGCTACAGTATTCAGGATCAAGGCGCAAGAAGCGACGCTCGGCGCGCGCGAGTCTTGCGCGAGAGGCGCACGCACGCGCGTCCGCCGGCGTTCAAACCGGAACGACTGAACCTGACGGGAGCGCGAAATGGCGGCGAAGTTTAGTTTTCCGAGCCGCCTGTGTTGAACGCCCGGCGCGCGCCCGTTACCGCTTTTCCCCGCTATGTTTTACGGGGAACTTTCCCTTTCCGCCCGTCGTAAACGGGTACGGCAATCAAGTTCTCCGCCGCCGGACAGGTCAGTTGTGAGGCGCGGCGAGAGGCGGAAAGGGCGTCCGTAAGTGTTGGGAGCTGCAAAGGCTTTGACGGTCAACGACGGTGCCGAACTGGTCAGGAGATGTCGCGCCGGCGATGGCGCGGCGTGGGAGGAGATCGTGTCTCTCTATTCCCGCCGCATCTACAATCTCGCCTACCGCTTCACCTCCCGCACCGACGCCGCGGAGGATTTGACGCAGGAGGTTTTCGTCCGCGTCTATCGTTCGCTCGAACAGTACGACGCGAAGCAGGGCGACCTGCAAAACTGGCTGATGCGCCTCGCGCGCAATCTGGTCATCGACGATTATCGCAAGCGGCAACGCGCGCCGCAGGATTCGCAGGGCGAGGACTTGGAAGGCCACACCTACCACCTGCGCGCGGCCAATTCGTCGCCGCACGTCGAGATGGAGCGGCGCGAACTCGGCGAGCAGGTGCAGGCCGGCATCGACAAACTCGCGCCCGACCTGCGCACCTGCGTCATCCTGCGCGACATCGAGGAGTTGAGCTATCAGGAGATCGTCGATCTCTTGCAGATACCGGAAGGCACCGTGAAGTCGCGCATCAATCGCGGGCGGATCGAACTGGCGAAAATATTGAGGCGCATGCGAGTCGTCGCCATGAGCGACGTTTAATTCAACGTAATTCAACGCGGAACGGTGAGGGGGAACGATGAAGAGACAATCAACCACGGGGGCGCGGCGTTTCTTAATCATCGTTCATCGTGCCGCGTTCATCATTTAAGCAAGAAGGGTGAGACGAGAAAAGATGCTGTGTTCGGAATTTGAAGATCGATTGACTGATTACCTCGACGGGCTGCTCGATGCCTCGACGCAGGTGGCCTTCAAGGGGCACTCTCTCCGGTGTCCCGTCTGCCACGATCTGTTGAGTGAAGTCAAAAACACGTTGCGGGTTTGCCGCACGGCGACGCCGCCCGCGCCCGCCCCCAGTCTCGACGCGCGCATCCTGATGCAGACCGCGCCTGAGACGGCGATGACGTGCGACGAGTTTGAGGATCACCTGACCGATTATTTGGACGGCTTCCTGCCCGCCACGCTCTACCACCGCTGGGAGCGGCACGCGGCCTTGTGCGGCCGCTGCACGAATTTGCCCGGCGAGGTCGTGCGCTCCATCGGCGCGTGCTACACCTACATCAACGAGGAACGCCCCGTGCCCGCCGCGCTGCACGCGCGCATCCTTCAGGCCACGCTCGGCACGACCGAGGCGGAACAGCTTCGCGCTCCGCTCACCGCGCGCCTCGCCGAACTCGTGCGCGGCTGGCTCGACGTGATCGTCTCGCCGCAACTCGCCACGGTCGCTACGATGCTCCTCGTCGCCGTGCTCGTCGGAACGAGCACGCTTTCGGACGACGGCTCAATCGGCGGCATGTACCGCGCGAGCCTGCGCTTCGCATCGAGAACTTACGAGCGCGGGGCGCAGTTGCCCGTCGGCCGCGCCGTGATGTCGGGTGACTTGAAGGGCGTGGCGGGCAGCCTGCTCGGCACGCGCGCGCCCAACGAGAAGCCGACGGCGCAGCCCGCGAACGCCGAGCCGGACGCGCAGAAATAGACCGGGGCGCGAAGAAGGCGTGGGGTTCAAACTTGGTGGAGTTAATGAAAGCGGTTGGCCGGGGAAATAACGGTTTAGCGGAAGTTGAGTTTTAGTTGTTTAGTTGCGCGGGCAACGGGCGACACGGGCAAGTTGATGAACTGTTCTTATCACAACATGAACGCGGCGATGGTGCAGTGCAGTCGTTGCGCGCGGCCTCTGTGCCCCGCGTGCGACCATCGCATCCGCGGGTTTCCGTATTGTCAGGACTGCATCGTGGCGGGCGTCGAACTGTTGCAGCAGCAACCGGCCTTGCTCCACGCGCCACAGCAGATACGGCGCAGGACTTCCAAGTGGGTGGCGACGCTGCTCTCGCTGCTCATCCCCGGACTCGGCGCGGCCTACAACGGGCAGACCTCGAAGGCGCTCGTGCATTTCGCGCTGTTCGCGAGTTGCTGGCAGATGGCGGCCGTTACGAACGCCGTCGCGTTCTTCGTGCTCGGCGCGCTCGGCGTCTGGCTTTTCGCGGCCGTGGACGCCTACCGCACCGCCGAACTGATCCGCGCCGGGCTGACTCCCGATGCCGAATCCGACCCCATCGCGCGCCGACTCTACGGCCACCCGCTCGCGTGGGCGATCATGCTCATCGCGCTCGGCTCGATCTTTTTGCTGAACACTTTATTCGGCGTCCAGTTTCCCGTGCGCCAACTGCTCCCCGTCGCGCTCGTTCTGCTCGGCGCCTACATGCTTTTCGATTTCCTGCGCGCGCGCCGCGAACGCGACACGGGCGCGTTCGATGCGTTGCATGCGCCGCCGTCGTTTATGAACAGCGCGCCGCTCGACATGACGCGGTTCAGCACGGGCGAACTCAATTCGCAACTGACCGGCACGCGCGGTAATAAGCCGGACGCATCGTGGCCGTTCGACCCGCGCGCGTGACGGTTGCGCGCCGCGCGTGCCGGGTGCCGGGCGCGGCGCGTCTCGCCACCGGGCAAAATTGTTTGTTATGATGTGGGCGCGCGGCACGGGCGAAGTTTGCGGCCTGACGCGCAAGTAATAATCGGCACGAGGGAGATTTTCATGACGACACTACTCGCAACCTTCGGACGCTGGGGCGGCATCCTGACGCTCATCGCGCTCCTGATCGTACTGGTCAAACAACTCATCGCATTCTTCGCCTTCCTGATGGTTGCGCTCAAGATCGCCATTGTTATCGCCTTCGTCGGCGTGTTCCTGCTCATCATCCTCGCGATGTTGCGCGCGCGCGGCCAACGCCGCCGCGAGTCCGGCGACTGAGAAACATCGGAGTAAGGTCGCCGCTTCATTTTTGAGACTGAACCAAAGCTCGGTTCAAAGTTGCCGGACGCAATTTTGAACCGGCTTTTTGTCTTTAGTTAAAGAGTTTTCTCAGGTTTCGGCGGTTGCAATCGCGCGGCGGGGTATGATAGGGTGCTGCCCCTTAAGCAGATCAAGCGGCTCGCCTCGTGGTTATCAGTAATACCGGATCAGGCTGCCGACTGCCCTATACAGGCAGGTTCAAACCAAATAAAGAAGCCCCCAATTGTGGTTTCGCGCACCGTCGCCGACTTCGGATGACAGTGACTTTCGCGCTCATCTGCGCTGTTCCCTGTGTGTTTTACGCGCAGATTAGTGATAAAGGAGCACATTCTCCCGATGACCAGAGACGACCGTCTTTACGCTTTTATCGTCGCCCGCACCTCGCGCTCACGTTCCAAAATTCGTCGCATCAGCATTCATAGACGCTGGCTCAAAGCCGGAAGCGCGCTCTTGTGCCTCGTCTTGTGCGCCGCGCTCTACGGCCTCTACGGCATGTTCCGCGACGCGCAACACTTGAGGATCGAACAGGAGAACACGCGCCTGCGCGTGGAGAACGAAAAACAGCGACGGCAACTCGAAAAACTGGAAACTCGCGTTGACGCCATCGAAGACACCTCGCGCCGCATCGCGGAGATTTCCGGCGCACCGGCGCAAGAGGATGAGAGCGAGCAAGGCGCGAGCGAGCGCGGCGCGGGCGGCCCGCTCGTCGAAATGGATGCGGCGGCCATCGCCGAAGTGGAGGCGCGCGCCGTCCAAATCGAACGGGAATTGCGCGCTTATGAGTCGGCCTTGCGCGAACGCGCCCGCATCCCTTCGATCTGGCCGGTCGCGGGCGGCGAGGCGACGGACAGTTTCGGCGGGCGACGCGATCCTTTCGGCGGCTCGTCTTCGGAGTTTCATTCCGGTCAGGACATTTCCGCCGAGCGCGGCACGGCCGTCTATGCGGCCGGGATCGCCACGGTGAAGTTCGCGGGCACGCAGGGCGGCTACGGGCAGATCGTCATCCTCGACCACGGCGACGGAATCTCGACGCGCTACGGGCATCTCTCGAAGATCGAAGTGGTCTCCGGGCAGCAACTCGCGCGCGGCGAATTGATCGGCCGCGTCGGCTCGACGGGACGCTCCACGGGGCCGCATCTTCACTATGAAGTGCGCATCAACGAGGAGCCGGTGAACCCGCGCGCCTACCTGCCCGCGCCCGGCAAGACGCGCGACCGGGTGACGTGCGCGCAGCCCTGAGGCGCGTTTATCCGAAGTTTTTTATGCTTGACAGTTCTGACGGCTTCGCTTAGTATGCGCCGTCGTTGTACGAAGAACGAGTTGGCAAACTCGTTCATCCG
>DASQNL010000384.1:0-2615 GCA_035644995.1 Pyrinomonadaceae bacterium
CGCGAGCCGCAGCAGCAGCGCATCACCTGGGATCCGATCATGGCGGAGAAGGGCGGCTTCAAGCATTTCATGCTCAAGGAGATTTACGAGCAGCCGCGCGCCGTGCGCGACACCGTGCAGGGGCGCATCTCCCTGGACACGGGGCGCGTCTATCTCGACGAGATGAACATCACCGAGGCCGAGTTCAAAAGTTTCGACCGCGTGATGATCGCCGCCTGCGGCACTTCCTGGCACGCGGGGCTGGCGGGCAAGTACATGCTCGAACAGTTCGCGCGCGTGCCCGTCGAAGTGGACTACGCCTCGGAGTTTCGCTACCGCGATCCCGTCATCAACGAAAAAACTCTGCTCGTCGTCATCTCACAGTCGGGCGAGACGGCCGACACCATCGCCGCCCTGCGCGAGGCGAAAGAACGCGGCGCGAAGATTCTCTCGATCTGCAACGTGCAGGGTTCCATGATCACGCGCGAATCCGACGGCACCATCCTGACGCACGCCGGGCCGGAGATCGGCGTCGCCTCGACGAAAGCCTTCACCGCCCAGATGATCGCGCTCTACCTCTTCGGCCTCCACCTCGGACAACTGCGCGGCGCGCTCTCCGCCGACGAGGCCAAACACCACGCGCAGGAGTTGGCCGAACTGCCCGTCAAGATCGAACGGCTCCTCAGCGAGTCCGACGCGCTCGAAGAACTGGCGCGCGAGTTTCACCGTTCGACCGATTTTCTCTACCTCGGTCGCGGCATCAATTTCCCCGTCGCGCTCGAAGGCGCGCTCAAGCTCAAAGAGATTTCCTACATCCACGCCGAGGGGTACCCGGCGGGCGAGATGAAGCACGGGCCGAACGCGCTCATCGACGAACGCCTCCCCGTCGTCGTCATCAACACGCGCGAGGAGGGCAACCGCGCCTCCGAACTGCGCTACGAAAAGACCCACTCCAACATCGTCGAGGTCAAAGCGCGCGAGGGCGTCGTGCTCTCGGTGTTGACGGAGGGCGACGAGATGTCTGCGAACGCCTCCGATCACGTCATCGAGATTCCCGCGTCGAGCGATCTGCTCTCGCCCATCCTCGCCGTCATCCCCCTCCAACTCCTCGCCTACCACATCGCCGTCCGCCGCGGCTGCGACGTGGATCAGCCGCGAAATCTGGCGAAGTCCGTCACGGTCGAGTAAGATGCCCCGGCAGGAGGATTCAACGACTATGACCGGCGATGAATTAGAGCGGGCTATCGAGTTTTTGTTGAAGAACCAAGCGGCCTTTGACGCCAGACAAGCAGCCTTTGACGCCAGACAAGCCGCCTTCGATGCCAGACAAGCAGCCTCCGATGAAAGATTCGAGGCGGCGCGGGAACAGACGAATCAACAGATCAGCGAATTAGCTGCCTCGCAACAGGCGACTCAACTTCAACTCGATCACTTAACCAACGTCGTGGCGAGCATCGCCGAAACCACTCAGCGCAACTCGGAAGACATTGACGCTTTGGTCAAACTCGTCGGCGGGCTGGTCGAAGGCCGCAACGGGAAGTCCGGGAGTTAAAGGGCGCGCCTCCTCGTCGCGCTCTCAGGCGGCTTCGTGCGCCCGTGCCGTTTTGTTTCCTTAACTTCCCGCGCGCCGGAAACTTCTCACCCCAAAATCAAACCTGACGCATGCGCGTGGCGGATTTCGTTCCGCCGCGCCGCCTAAAAATCCCTCGGACACTTACGCCCTGCCGGTCATGGCCTTTGAGTTGCATTGAAGGCGTGGCACGAGTTTATTTCCGTCAGGCAATGAGTTAATTCCCCGCAAATTCGGGCATTTTCCCTGCCGGAGGCGTCGCGCGGCGTAATGAAAACCTACACCGGCGCGGGGCGTTTCCGGATCAGAGCGAGACAGAGTTTCCGCAGAAGCCGTGGAGGGAGAGGGCAGTGAATAAAATCAGATTTACAGTCGCATGGGGCTTGGCCTGCGCGCTCCTGAGCGTCAACTTGTCGGCGTCGGCGCAGCAGGGCGGGCGTGCTACTTCGCCGCCGCGCCGCCAGACAAGCCCGCGTCAAACTACTAAGGCGCGTCCCGCGACGACGGCGCGCACGGCCGCGACGACGACGACCGACACGCGCCTGACCGGACTCTACCGCCTCGACCTCACGCGCAGCGACGACCCGCGCGCGGCCGCCGAGCGGGCAACCACCTTTCTTCCGCGCGGAGAACAGGAGCGCGTCGCCGAGAGCTTGACCACGCGCCTCACTTCGCCCGACCAGATCGCAATCGAACGGCGCGGGCAGAACATCAGCATCGGCTCGACGCGCGCGCCGCGCGTCACCTTCGAGGCAGACGGGCGCACGCGCACCGAGCAGGCCGGCGACGGCCACACCGTCGCGACCCGCGCCGCGCTCTACGGCGACCAGTTGATGATCAGTTCCAACGCCAGCCGCGACCCCGACGACGAGTTTTCCGTCAACTTCGATTCGCTCGACAACGGCGCGCGCCTGCGTGTCACGCGCCGCATCCGCGACGCGCGCGTCGCTCAACCCGTCGTCGTGCAAAGCACCTACAACAAGATTTCCCCGGTCGCGCGCTTCAACATCTACGGCGAGCCGGAGGCGGCGCGCACGACGACGGCCGCGCGCGGAAGAGATGTCGC
>DASQNL010000385.1:0-3260 GCA_035644995.1 Pyrinomonadaceae bacterium
ATCTGCCACAGCCGCCCGAGCTCTCGCTGCGAAGGCTGGAAAACGTGCAGGTAGATGTCTTTCACTTCCACGCCGGACTCGACCGCCTCCAGAATCAAGCGGCTCGCCAGATGCCGCTCCCCGTTGAGCAGGAGGCGTAGAAACTTCCTGGCGAGTTCGCCGTGCGGCGCGTCATCTTCAAATAAGGGCGGCAGGTCGGACGGCAAAGCGGGCAGCCGGTTTAGTCCCGCCTCGAAATACTCTCGAACCACCGTCCCCATCTCAGGCGGAAGCCTCTCCCTAACCACCTCGCTCATGATCAGGAGGTTACGCGACAGGTCTGCCGCGGGAACGCCGCGCGCTTCGAGCATCACTTTCGCCCATCCGATATAGTCGGAGAATAAAGCATGACTGGATGCGGCGACGGCGTCAGCCAGGTAAGAGAGATGATAGTTTGCGTCCTGTAAGCACTTGACGCGCCCGGCGTCGCCGTACTTAGCCGCCAGTTCGGGCTGCGCTTCGTACTGGCGCGCAGTAACGGCCTCCGCGAGCTGTGAGCGCTCCGAATCGAGAATCCGGCCTATGGCTTCGTTCACTTCCGACACCAAACCTTTCGCTCATGAGGAGATGTGCTCAAAAAACCGGAGCCGGACGCTTTTCGGAACGAGTTTTAAGCCTCTCGGAATACCTTTGTGAGAATCGTGATACAGGTGGCTGTGATGCCACATCTGGAAGCTGTCTTCGTCGCGCCAGTAGGTCAGCAGCCAAATCTCGTCCTTGTTATCCAACGGGCTGATGACTTCCAAACGTAAAAAGCCCGCGGCCTCCTCTACGAGGTGAGGGCGCTTTATAAATGCATCCTTGACCTCTTCGGTCATGTCGTTGGCGATGGTGAACTGGCTCAAAGCAATGAACATTCCGCACCCCTTTATCCCGGGCATCCGGCCTTGTCGCTTTAGCCCAACACAGTATCTCAGGTCTATTGTTTTGTGAAGGCGCTTGAGACGTAGAACAGAATAGAGGCGACAGGGGTTATCCAGAGGCGCATTATCCGATAGCCTGCGGCTAAAGGCGGCGCGGCCTGACAATCGCCACGCAGTGGAGCGCGGCGTGCGAATCTCTTATCATACGTTCGACGCCCCGCGCCCGGCGTTCGGCATAAACGATCTGTTTCACTAAAAAGGATCGCGGCAGCAACCCGGGGTTATCAAAGCATATTCGCCGCCGAGGGAGACTTGAGTGCTTATGCGTAAACTGATGATAGTTGCGATTGTCGTATTCTCACAGATGCAGGTTCATGCTCCACACCTATCTGCTCAGACCGCAAGCCCCACCCGCCAGGAAACGCTCAGGGGCTCAATCACTCCCGAACGCGAATGGTGGGATGTTTTACATTATCATTTAGCAGTCGAGTTTTTGCCCGAGACGAAAAGGTTGAGGGGGTCGAATACGATCACTTTCAAAACTCTGAAAGCGGGCAACAAAATGCAGATTGATTTGCAACTCCCGCTCGCTATCACAAAAGTCATGCGAGGAAACTCACCGCTTAAATTCGAGCGCGAAGGAAATGTTTACTGGGTGTCGTTTGAAAAAGATATGCCCGCGGGTATCGAGGATAAGATAGAAGTGTTTTACGAAGGGAAGCCGGTTGAAAGTAAGAACCCTCCGTGGGTCGGCGGGATCACTTGGGGGCGTGATGATCTGGGAGAGCATTTTATCGTCACCACCTGCCAGGGCATCGGGGCGAGCATTTGGTGGCCGAATAAAGACCACGGCGCTGACGAGCCTGATCGCGGCATGCGGATCAGCGTCACGGTGCCGGAAAATCTAACCGCCGTGTCAAACGGTCGTTTGAAAAAAACGGATCACCGTAGCGGAGACAAAACGAAGACCTTTCATTGGGAGGTTGTCAATCCGATTAACAATTACGGCGTCAACGTCAACATCGGCAACTACGTGAATTTTTCTGAAAAGTACAAAGGCGAAGGCGGCGTGCTGGACATGGATTATTGGGTTTTGGCGCACCAGAAAGAGGCTGCCGTCAAGCAATTCAAGGAAGCCCCGCGAACGCTGGCAGCCTTTGAGCATTGGTTCGGAAAGTATCCGTTTTACGAAGACAGTTACAAGCTCGTGGCCGTCTCCTATCCCGGCATGGAGCACCAGAGTTCGGTCACTTACGGCAACTGGTTTAGGAATGGTTATCGTCAACGGGACGTGAGCAACACCGGAATCGGTTTCAAGTTTGACTTCATCATCGTGCACGAATCGGGGCACGAATGGTTCGGCAATAATGTTTCGATGAAAGACGCCGCGGACATGTGGATTCACGAGGGCTTTACAAATTATTCGGAGAATCTGTTTGTCGAATACCATTTCGGTAAAAAGGATGCGGAGGATTATGTCATCGGCAGCCGTCACAACATCCAGAATGACAGTCCGATCATCGGCGTTTACGGGGCGAATAAATCAGGCTCGGGAGACATGTATTACAAGGGCGGGAATATGCTGCACACGATCCGCCACGTCATCAATGACGATAAAAAATGGCTCGCCATATTACGCGGCCTCAACGCGGACTTCCGGCATCAGACGGTTACGACCGAACAGATCGAATCATATATCTCCGGGAAGGCCGGTATTGATTTCGGCAAGGTGTTTGACCAGTATTTGCGCACGACGAAGATACCGCTCCTCAAATACAAGACGGACGGACGGACCCTGTCTTTCAGTTATGAAAGAGTCGTGAAAGGCTTTGCGATGCCGCTCCGGGTGGCGATGAACGGCAAAGAAGTGACGGTCACTCCGAACGAGTCGGTACAGACTTTGGTGTTCTCCGAAGACATCAAAACATTTGAAGTCAACCGCAACTTCTTCGTCGATGCACAGAAATATGATTAAGCGTGTGCACCTGCTTCAATATCTTCTGTGGTCGGAAAATTTTTGCCACACTACCCTGCGGCGTCCGTGCTGATAGAAACGGTCAAACGAATGACTTGGCGCAGTCGCCTGATTTAGATGTAAATCTTCGCCTGACACCCTATAATGAATTTCCCCCGTTTCACCAAGTAGCCGTCAAAGGGCATTCCGCAAGCCCCGCGTCTTCTTCAAGCTAAGGGTAAACAAAACCTGATGTCTCACGACCGCACGATTACGGAAATGTCCGCTGACCAGCCCGGTGTGCTGGAGGAATTGCGCAGGCGCGAACGCGAACTGTCCGACTTCATCGACAACGCTTCCATCGGCCTGCACTGGGTCGGGGCCGACGGGACGATCCTGTGGGC
>DASQNL010000386.1:0-6291 GCA_035644995.1 Pyrinomonadaceae bacterium
GGCAGTTTCAACTCCGCGCGCAGGTCGCTCGCGCCCGTCGTCGCTTGCAGCCGCGCCGCGTCCACGCCGTTATAGACGACGTGAAAATTTTTCTTGGTCGCGAAGCCGCCTTCCGAATCGAGGCAGGCGAGCAGTTCGCGGCTGACGGCCACGTTGGCGTCCATGCGCGGCGCGAGAAACTTCAAGGCCAGACGGTTCTTCGCATCCGCCGCGCAGAGGTGAAAACTGAGCACGCGTTTGACGCCGGAGTTGCCGCGCGTCGCCAGATACGCGTGCAGGGCTTCGACCGCCTGATGGCAATGCACGACTTCGACGGCGCGTTCCGCGATCAGACGCCGCAGTTGCCCGGCCAGTTTCGGATCGAGCGGCAGGCGGCGCGGGAGTTTGACGAAGTGCGCGCCGGAGCGTCGGAAGTCGTCTTCGAGTTCGCCGCCGCCGGTCGCCGCAAACGTCAGTTCGAGTCCCTGCGCGCGCGCGTTGCGGCACACGTCGAGCGCGAGCGTTTCCGCGCCGCCGCGGTTGAGCGAATCGAGTAGGTGCAAGACTCTCATGGAAGAACGGACTTGTTTTAATATAGTGACCGGATGTTAAAAACGCCAGCAAGCGCGCCGCCCGCGCCGGGGTCGAACGACGAGGCCGCCGTCTCCGTCGTCGTGCCCTCGTTCAACCACGCGCCCTTCGTCGAACGAACGCTGCGCTCCGTCTTCCGCCAGACGCACGCGTCGCTCGAACTGATCGTGATAGACGACGGCTCGCGCGACGATTCGCCGCGCATCATCGAACGCGTGTTGCGCGACTGTCCCGTCGCCTGCCGCTTTATCGCGCGCGAGAATCGCGGCCTGTCGGCCACGCTCAACGAAGGTTTCGCGCTTGCGCGCGCTCGTTACTTCGCCTATCTCGGTTCGGACGACCTGTGGTTTCCGGGATTCCTGCGAGCGCGCGTCGCGGCGTTGGAAGCGCGCCCGCGCGCCGTTCTCGCCTACGGGCACGCTTACAGCATCGACGACGCAGACCGTATCATCGACTCCACCGGCGACTGGGCGCATTACCGCGACGGCGACGTGCGGCGGATGCTTTTGGAAACGCTCGCGCCGCTCAGCCCGACGGTCGTGTATCGCCGCGCCGCGCTCGACGCGCACCGTTGGAACGAAGAGGCGGGGCTGGAAGATTATGAACTCTACCTGCGCCTGTGCGCGGAAGGCGACTTCGCTTTCGACCCCGCGATTCTCTCCGCGTGGCGGCAGCACGGGTATAATACGAGCCGCAACCTCTCCATGATGCTGCACGAGAAACTGGCCGCGCAGCAGCGCGTGGCCGCGTCGCTCGGCTTGAGCGCGCGGGAGTTGGCTGAGTTTCAAACAATCGCCCGGTTTCGCAGCGCGCAGGAGTTCATGCGGCGGGGCGAGAAGTTGCAGGCGTTGCAACTGGCGGCGGGGAACTGGCGCGGGGCGCGGCGCGCCGACGAGTCGTTAAAACTGCTCGCCGGTCTGCTCTTGCCGCACCGCCTCGTCGCGCGGCGACAGGCGCGAAGGCGAGAGCGCGCCGCCGCGCGCTACGGCGCGTTGGAAATTTGAACGGAGGCCGTTCGCTTTCTCCGCGTCCCGGCGCGAGTTTGATTTTCTCCCGGAGAGGGTCGGGCGCGAAGAAAGAGGTTGCGCGCGCGGAAGGCGCGCTCGCGGCGGAAGGCGCGCCGGTGGTTGAAGCCGCGCTCGCGGCGGAAGGCGCGCCGGTGGCTGACAGGCGCGCTCGTCGTTTGGGGATTTACGATGCTTCCCTGACGTATCCGTATACGTCGTGGTGCTCGTCCCAGACGCGCTCGCCGAAATAGACTTCTTTGAGGCCGCCCGCTTCCGCGAGCCGCGCGCGTATCCACGCGGGGGAAGTGAGCGCGACGCCGTATCCGCCCTGCCCCCGGTAGTCTTCATAACCGAAGCCCGTCGCGGCGTAACGCCCCGTGATCGTCTCCACCTGTTCGCCCGTCAGCATGTAATCAAACTCGCCCGCGGGCATGCGGCGGGCGACGAAATCGCCGTGCGCGCTGAACAGCAGGAGTCCGCCGGGCGCGAGGTGGCGCGCGAAGAGACGGAAGAGGGCGCGCGTCGGTTCGGCGTCGAGATGGGTGATGAGCGAACCGCACCAGATGAGGTCGAACGACGTATCGAAGGAGAGCGCGTCGAGGTCGGTCGCGGAATAGACGGGCGTCGCGCCGAACGTGCGCGCGCAAAAATCAACTCCGTCGCGGTCGAGGTCGCAGGCCGTGAAGGCGGCTCCGGGAAATCGCCGGACGAGGAAACGCAAGACGCGTCCATGACCGCAGGGCAGATCGAGCACGCGCCGGACGGATGCGAGCTGCGACCGCCGCATCGCTTCTTCGAGCGCGCGCATCGCCGAGAGTCCGACCTTGAAATAATGCGCGCCGTCGCCCGTGTACATCGTGTCGCGCGGCGAGATGCGGCTCTCCACCGCCCGCAGGAGTTCGCGCTCGGCGGCGTCCAGCGTGCCGGTTTCGAGCAGCCGCCGCTTGTGCCCCGCCGTCCTGAACGGGAGGGCGCGCGCGCGTCGGCGCACAGCCCCCAGATGCGTCCTCAACGACCGCGGAAGAATTTGTTTTAACGTGTCGCTCATCGCTTTCGACTCAGGCCGGGACAGAGTTCGCTCGCAGCGTTGGACAGCATGCACTACCCCGCCGCGAAGACGCAAACGCGCGCCGCCACGATCAGGATGAGGACGGAAAGGTATGTGCGGAGAGAATAAAGGCAGAAGGAGGGAAAGAATCAGACGCCCGGTTGAGCAGGTTCTTTCCTTCCTTCCGCCGGCGGGCGGTTCGATGCGTATCTACCCGGCCGCGCGTTGACCCGCGCCGTGATTCGCGCGGGAGGCGACGATCCGGCGAACGGCGGCGGCGGGGCGTTTAAGATTTAGCACGGCACACAACCGTTGCCGCCGGGGTCTCCGCAACAAACGTCGGTAATCGTCTCTTGCCGGTAAGGGGTGCTCGTTCCGCTGAGCGTCGATGTCCCGTTACAGTAGATCATGCCGGTGCCGACGTGGTTCGTGTAGGACGCGTCGCTGTAGTAGAGAATTTCTTTCGCGTACATGACGCGGCAATAACTGCCACTCACTCCGCCGGCATTCAACGGAATGAACGCGCTCGACAGCGCCAACGTCAAGATCAACGAGGCGAAAACAAAAGGCTTCTTCATTCTGGAAAAAAGGTTCATGGCTTCTCCTAGGTGAGTAGTTCGAGAGCGGCGTTTGGTTCGCGTGAGACTGGCCGAAACAATCGCCGGTGCAAGGGGGTTTGATGGGGTGTGGGCAATCTACTCCCGCCCCGGCGGAAGTGTCAAGAACATTATGCCGCGGCGGCTTCGCCAACCCCCGGACGCGAACTTCGCCCCGGCCTCGCGCCTTACATTCTTGACGCTTCACCGTCGTGTGTCTAGACTTGACCCGTACTGTTGACGCAAAACTTCCACGGCCGCCGCCGGCACGCGCGTGCGCCCCGGCCGACCCTGGCGACGCTCGAACGCCTTCGGACGCGAATCGAATTTGATGGATTCACACACCAGCGACCCACTCGCGTCTCCGCGCCACGCCGCCGCCGCCGCGCCCGTCCCACAGGCACCGCCCCCATCCGAGACAGCCGCCGCCCTCGCGTTGCCCGACCGGCCGCTCATCCTGATCAAGTCGGAAGAGACGGGCGTGCAGTTCGCCTTCGCGGATTTATGGTCGTACCGCGAGTTGCTCTATTTCCTGACATGGCGCGACATCAAGGTGCGCTACAAGCAGACCGCGCTCGGCGCGGCGTGGGCGATCATCCAACCGCTCGCCACGATGCTTGTGTTCACGCTCGTCTTCAATCAACTCGCCGGACTCGACACCGGGCGCGTCCCCTACCCGCTCTTTGCCTACACCGGACTTTTGATCTGGACGTTCTTCGCCAACGCCGTCACGAACAGCACCAACAGTCTGATCACCAACACGAACCTGATCACGAAGGTCTATTTTCCGCGCGCCTTCATTCCGGCGGCGGCCGTCGCCGCGGGGCTGGTTGATCTGGCTATCGCGGGGCTGATCCTGATCGGGCTGGTCGTCTATTACGGCATCACGCCGACGTGGGGGCTGGCGCTCGTGCCCGTCTTCCTGTTGCTCGCCGTGCTGCTCGCGCTGGCCGTCGGGATGTTGATCTCCGCGCTGACCGTGAAGTATCGCGACCTGCGCCACGCTTTGCCCTTCCTGATTCAATTCTGGATGTTCGCCTCGCCCGTCATTTACCCCGCGAGCCGCGTGCCCGGACGCTGGCGACACCTGATCGCCCTGAACCCTTTGACCGGCATCATCGAAAGCTTTCGCGCCGCCCTCTTCGGCGGCGAGTTCGACCGCGCGGCGACCATTCTGGCCTTCGTCGTCACCCTCGTCATGCTCGCCGGCTCGTTCTACCTCTTCCGCCGCATCGAGGAGACTTTCGCCGACATTATCTAAACGGCCGCCGATGAAACCGCCGATGAAACCGATTGTCACCATCGAAAATGTCAGCAAACGCTACCGGCTCGGCGGCCTGCATCCCGGCTACCTGACGTTTCGCGACATGCTCGGCAGCGCACTGGGGCGCGTCGCCTTCAAGCGCGGAGGCGGCGGCGACGACGAAGGGACGGCCGGCGAATCGCGGCGCGACTTCTGGGCGCTCCGCGACATCAACCTCACCGTGCGGCCGGGCGAACTCATCGGCATCATCGGCCGCAACGGCGCGGGCAAATCAACGCTCCTCAAGATTCTCTCGCGCGTGACGAAACCGACCACGGGGGGCGTGGCGATGTACGGGCGCGTGGGGTCGCTGCTCGAAGTCGGCACGGGCTTTCACGCAGACTTGTCGGGGCGCGAGAACGTCTTTTTGAGCGGCGCGATTCTCGGCATGCGCCGCGCCGAGATCAAACGCAAGTTCGACGAGATCGTCGCCTTCTCCGAACTCGAACAATTCATCGACACGCCCGTCAAGCGATATTCCTCCGGCATGTACGTGCGCCTCGCCTTCTCCGTCGCCGCGCATCTCGAACCTGAAATTCTGATCATGGACGAAGTGCTCGCCGTCGGCGACGCGGCGTTTCAGCAGAAGTGTCTCGACAAGATGCACGCCATCCGCCAGCACGGGCGCACCATCTTTTTCGTCTCCCACAGCATGCCCGCCGTGACGCGCCTGTGCCGCCGCGTCATCCTGCTCCACGAGGGGCGAATCGTGTGCGAGGGCGAACCGCAGGCCGTCGTCAACGAGTATCTCAGCGCGAGTTGGAACATCACGGCCGAGCGCGCGTGGTTGAACGCGGCGGACGCGCCCGGCAATGAGGTGGTGCGCCTCGCGCGCGTGCGCGTGCTCGACGAGGCGGGCGAGAGCGCGACGGCGTTCGACATCCGCCGCCCCGTCCGCATCGAGATCACTTACGACGTGCTCATGGGCGGGCGCGTGCTCACGCCGCACGTCGAGTTTCACAACGACGGGGGCATCGAGGTCTTCAGTTCGCACGACACGGGCGAACCGTGGCGGCGCGTGCCGCGCGCGGCCGGTCGCTACTCCAGCGTCATCACGATCCCCGGCAACCTGCTCTCGGAGGGAACGCTGCGCGCGCACGTCTCGGTGATGTCGCACGTGCCCCGCACAACGCTCCACGCGCAGGCGCGCAACGTCGTCGCCTTCCAGATCATCGACAGCCAGCAGGGCGACTCGGCGCGCGGCGATTACATCGGCCCCATCTCCGGCGTCGTGCGCCCGCTTCTCGACTGGGCGACCGCGCGCCTCGACGCACAGACGACCGGGGGACACAACGCCCCGCCGCCGGGTTCGTAAAAACTTCCGCGCATGAAGAAACGGCTACAGGAAAAATTGCCGCTCCCGGCGAAATTGTTGTTGAAGCAGTTGCTCGTCGTGACGGTGGGCGCGGGCGTCAAACTCGTCGCGCTCGGCTACAACTTCGGCGCGCGGCTCTTGAGCTTCGCCGCCAAACACGGCCTCGACACGCACGCCGCCTGGAATGTCGCGCCCCGCCCGCAAACTCTCTCCGCGCCCGCTCACACGGCGCAATTCGGCGCGCGGGATTTTCTATTTCTGACGGACGCGCTCTCCGGCGCGCGCAGCAGCAGCGCACAGGCCGCGTCCGAACGACCCGCGCCGCGTACCTCCATCGTCATCCCGGTCTTCAACCGCGTCGAGTTCACCTTCCAATGCCTGCGCTCGCTCCTGCGCGAGATTGATTTCGACGAGACGGAAGTGATCGTCGTCAACCACGGTTCGACCGACGA
>DASQNL010000387.1:0-4462 GCA_035644995.1 Pyrinomonadaceae bacterium
GCGCGAGGTTGATGTTCTGCCCGTTGGTGACCTTGACGGTGACGACGCCGACCACCTGCCCGCGATAGTTGAAGACGGGGCTGCCGCTGTTGCCGTGCGAGATGGGCGCGGTCGTCTGAATGATCTTGCCGAGGTTCGGCACTTCGCGCACGGCCGAGACGATGCCGTCCGACACCGACCCTTCGAGGCGCAACGGGTTGCCGATGACGAACACTCCCTCGCCTTCCTCCGGCAGGGTGTTCGTCAATTCAATCACTCGCGTGCGCTCCGGCGGCGCGTCCACGCTTAGGACTGCGAGGTCGGCCTCCTCGTCGAAATCGAGCGCGCCCTGCGAAGCGTAGATTCTCCCTTTGCCGTCGAGCGTCTTCACCTCGACGCGGCGCGCGCCTTCGACGACGTGCAGATTCGTCAACACCTGACCGGGGCGGATGAAGAAACCGCTGCCGCTCAAAAGCGGCTGTCCCTTCGCGTCATAAGTGACGATGGCGACAACCGACGGCTTGACGCGGCGGACGAGTTCCGGCAGCGACTCCGCCTGCGTCTGTTGCGCGCGCGCCGGCATTCCCGCGGCGTACGCGAACAGGCAGAGCAGGAGCAGCCAGCGGGGAATTGGGGGAAGTTGGCTTTTCGGCATAACTTTAATTCCAGACGAGACGGCGACAATGAAGGCCATCGTGCGCCGCGCGCGGGTGGCAGCGTAAATCCGTGTACGAATTGTCCGAGAGCAAAGTTTGGACTGACTTAATTGCTTTGGATGGAGACTGACGAGGTGTGACTGAGTTGGCGAGACGGCTGATCGGGGAATTGTTCGCCGCCTCATGCCCGGAAGACTACGGGCAACAAGAAATATACAATCCGGGCGACGGGCGGGTCAATAAAAAAGGAATGAGAAAGAATTGATTCATTGATTCATTGATCCATTTCTTCATTGAATCAATGAATCAATTCTTTCTCGCTCCCGGCTAAAAAAAAAGCTGCCTTCCGTGGAAGGCAGCTTTGTGAGGCGTGCGCGTTAAAGCTCGTAGCGAGGGGCTTCAACAGGCGCAAGCAAAGGGTGAGAACAACTTTATCGCTTGACGGCGCCGCGCATGATCGTGCCGACGATGGTGCCGGAGGGCGGCGGGTCGTTGATGTCTTCGGTCGTGATGAAGAGGCCGAAGTCGCGCAAGCCGGTCTCGGTTCTAATCTCCGCTTCGTTGCGTTGGCCGGTGTTCACGACCTGACCGAGACGGTGATACTTGTTGTCTGCGCTGATCGCCCAGAGCACGTAGCGTTTGCCGCCGGGAGCTTCCTTCAATTCGTGGAAGCGCATGCGAATGGTGGTCGCGCCGTCCTTGCGCGGCTCGATGGAGACATTGGCGCGCGTGCCGGTCATCTCGCCCGCGAAGTTGATCTTCATCTCCGTGTCCGTGCCCTGACGCCAGTTCGGGATGCCGAGGAGGGGAGCGGTGTAGGCCGCCGAGGTGCCCGCGGTCGTCGCCGCCGCGACGCGTTCGCCGACGGCCGCGCCGTCGCGTTCACCGCGGCTGCCCACCGGGATCACCGCGAAGCCCTGCGGCACGCCGCTGCGGAAAAGGACGGGCGTGTTCTCGGCCATCGTCGTCAGGTTGCCTTCGGGCGATAAGACGAGCATGAACTTGTCCATCGGCGTCGTGAAGGTGTGGGTCGCCGCGCCGTTCGCCACCGCGACCGGGCCGAGCAGCGTGAACTTGCCCGTCGGGTCAACGGCGTACACGTTGAAATCGTTCATGTCGCCGGTAATGTTCGAAAGGTCTAGATTGATGTTCGTCGCGTCGCCCCGGCGCATGATGCGGGCGATGCCCTTCGCGCCCGGAATCATCGTTCCCGGCGTCAGGTCAACCGTGACCTCTTGGTCGGCCGGATACTGGATCACGGTGTAGCTGCCGTCGGCGTTCTGAATTGTCTTCGTAGTTTGTGTGGTAGTGGTGGTCGTCGTGCGCTCCTGCGCCGCGACAAAGGTGGCGGAAGCAAGGCTCAAGACGATGCTCCCCGCAATGCAAAGCAAACGTTTACTCATGTTGGAATTCTCCTCAGGAATTTTAAGTTTTAGACAAGGGGGAGGTAGTTTGAAATGGGGAATCACTTAACAAACGGGTGGCAACCGGCATGCCGCGCCGCACGAGCCGTTTCCTTCCGAGAAAATGGATAAAACGACCGGAAAAACGTTTTCCGCAGCGAAACGTTACCATACAGGCGTGTATGACAAACGGATAAACGGGCAAACTTGCGCCGGTGAGCGCAGGAGCTACCGTCGGCCGGCCGGAATTTTATTGCTGCGGGCGACCTATCCTGCTATTCTCTCGCCGCTCTTTCCTGTAGGTTACCTTTTTACATTTGAACCGTATCGACACTTTCGCGGCTCGCAATCCTCCGGAAGCCGCGACGGTAGTTTTAACCGGAGTGACATAGTTACTCCTCATCGCTACCCTGTTCCCACGCAACCGTAAGTGACCGCGCATCCGCCCTCATACTGTTTAGCTCGCCCCGCATCATCTCTTAAAATGGATGTGCACGCGGTTTTCCCGCGCACAAATCTCTCTCACACTCTATCCGCCACGGAGCAGAACCGGGACGAACTCCTTGTTTTGCTCTCGGACATTGCGCCATTCCCGTCAGGTGTGAACGGCGGCGCAAACCCCCCTCTGATTAAAGAATGAAGGAGACCTCTCATGCTCAAACTTCCTTACCGCCGTATCCTGCTCATCGTTGCGGCGTTGTCGGTGTTCGCGGCCTTCGCCGTCATCACCTCCGCCAACCACTCGTGGAACGGCTATCACTGGGCGCGCACCTCCAACCCCTTCACGCTGAAGGTAGGTAAAAACCTGTCTTCCGCCTGGGGTACGGCGTACAGCGGGTCGATCTCCGATTGGAGCGCGTCCTCCGTCCTGAACCTATCGTCATACAATGGCTCGGCGGGTTCGGCCTGCGGGATGGTGCGCGGGACGGTGCAGGTCTGTAACGGCAGCTACGGGCAGAACGGCTGGCTCGGACTGGCCTCGATCAACCTCGCCAGCGGCACAAAGCACATCACGCAAGGCTCGGCCAAGATGAACGACACCTACTTCAACACGGCTTACTACAACAACCCCAACGAGAGACGGCACGTGATGTGTCAGGAGATCGGGCACACGTTCGGCCTCGGCCACACGAGCGAGGACGGCTCCTCGCAGAATACCTGCATGGACTACTTCTCGAACACGGGCGCGAACGCCACCAGCACCGTCAGCACACGCCCGAACTCGCACGACTACGCCTTGCTTGAGAGCATCTACGCGCACCTCGACGGCTCGACCACCGTCGGCGCGCGCACGACCTCGACGGCGCATGAGGCGGCGGAAGATGCCGGTTCGGATATTACGGAAGACCCGATTAGCTGGGGGCATCTCATGAGTCAATCCCGTAACGGGCGCAGTTCGATCTACGAGAGGCAGAACCCCAACGGTTCGAAAACGATCACGCACGTCTACTGGACTGAAGAAGCGGCTGCCCAAAACCCCGGCGGCGATCATCGGTTCCATCACCACCACTGAAACCCGACTTATATTCAAACTTGAAGCGGCGGGCGGGTCTTCCGTGTAAACACCGGAAGACCCGCCCGCCGCTTCAGTCGGCTGCGTTTCGCTATGCTGCGGCCTCTCGCTTCGGAGCGAAGCGGCGAATCCGCCCCGCGCCGTCAATTGATCGTGAATTTGATGTCGTCGCCGCTCTCCGCCAACTTTTGATCCGCACTGTTATAGGCGTTGACCTGCCAGCGGTAAACGCCTTTTTCGAGCGGTTTGTCTATGGCGAAGGAAGTCGCTTCGACGCGTTCGTTGACGTAGGGAGCCGATGCGCCCGCCGCTTCCGGGTGGATGCTGAACTTGTAATAAGCCGCATCCGGATAAGCGTCCCATTTGAGTTCCAGATTTTGCGCGCTCGTCTTCGCTCCCGCTTTGGGATTGAGCAGTTTCAGATCGCTCTTGAAGAGATTGGTCGAAGCGATGAACAGCGTCTTATCGGGAGTCACGTCGTACTTGGCCGCGCTGATTCCTGCGATGCCCGCAGCCGCGAAGATGTATGACTCCGTCTCAAACACCCGCGCCAGCAAACCTTCATACACTTTCGGTTCCGCGTCGGCGATCACATACTCGCCGTTCGCATCCGTGCGCGCCGTATAGGTTTTACCGTCGCACCCGCCCAGAAACCGGTTGAACTTTTCGCACAACTTGACTTCGATATTCTCGACCGGCTTGCCGTTGTAGAGCACTCTGCCCTGCACATTGCCCGTGCCCGGCGCGGGCTTCTTTTTCTCGACGCCTCCGGCCACGCTCCCGGCCGGAGTCGGCGCGGACGAATTTGTCGATCCCACTGCCGTCTGCGAATCCGTGTTACCGCTCTTGCAACCCGCCACCGAGATCGCCGTTATGAGGCAGACGCAGCTAACCAAACACTTTTTAAGCAT
>DASQNL010000388.1:0-12054 GCA_035644995.1 Pyrinomonadaceae bacterium
TCAGCAACGGCAGCGACGACCCGACCGTCCGCGCGCACAGCGGGATGGCCGCACGCAACAACAGCAACCGGCCGGGCGGGGGCGGCCAGTCGAGCGGCGGCGCGCCGACCGCTCAACCGCAGGGCAACGCGACCGGCAATCAGTCGCAGGAGGGCGGCGGCGCAGGCGCGCCCGCGTCGGGGGGCGCGAATGAGCAGGGCGTGACGCGCCCGAACAACGACAGTCAGGATTTACCGCCGCAACCGGGCGCGAACAAAAACGGCGTGCGGCTCTATCTCAAAGCGCGTATGCCGACGTTCGATTTCTCGCCGAACGAGTTGCGCACCCTCGTGCGTTTCTTCCTCGCGGTCTCGTCGCAGCAAGAGCCGTTCATCAAAGAACCGACCAGCCCGCTCACGGATCAGGAACGCAATCTCGCGCGGCAGTTGTTCACCTCGCAGCAAGCTCCGTGCTTGAAGTGTCACTTGACGGGCAATCCCGCTCACGACAAAAACGCTTCCGCCCCGAACTTCCTGCAAGCCGGCGAGAGGCTCCAACCCGGCTGGACTTTCCGCTGGCTGCTCGACCCGCAGAAGGTTATTCCCGGCACGGCCATGCCTTCCGAACTCTTCAAGCGCGACGGCGAGCGTTGGGTCTTCAACGGCGAACTGCCTGAGAGCTTCAACGAATACAAGGGCGACCACGCCGACCTGCTCGTCCGCTACATGCTGCAACTGACGCCCGCCGAGCAGGCGCGGCTCGCCGCCGGTTCGCCCTCGGCCACGGGCGGCACGACCACGACCGGCGAGACGACGAATGCCGCCGCACAGTCGAGCACGCACCATGCGCGCCCGGCGCGGTCTGCCGGACGCGCGGCATCTGAGCGACCGCGTAAGTATCGTCAGCGCGCGGCGCGGGCAGCGCGCTCGGCCGCGGGAAGACGGCGGAGCAGCATCGTGCGTGGAGCGCGCGAACGGCGCGAGCGGCGCGAGTCGGTCGTGTTCGCGCGACAGTACGGCGGGTGGCATTCGCCGCCGGGCGGCCGTTCTTGGTAGAATCGGGGAAATTAAATTTCAGGAGACACTTAAACTAATGCCATTCAAGCTAGTCCGCAGAATTCTGTTCTTGATGCTCGCCGCCGCAATGCTTTCTTTGATGCTCGCCTGTGGCGGCAGCGACGACGACGATGTGGCCGAGGAAGACGGCGCGGCGACCGAGACGGCGGGCACGCCCTACAAGTCGAGCGGCAACGAAGGCTCCATCACGGGCGCGATCAGCTTCACGGGCGAAGCCCCCGCGCCCAAGCCGATCAGCATGGACGCCGACGCCGCCTGTGCGCAGACCAACCCGAACCCGCAGACCGAAGACGTGATCGTCAAGGACGGCAAACTGGCGAACGTGCTCGTCTATATCAAAGACGGCAAGACCACGGAAGGCAAGAGCATCAGCGGGTTTACCTTTGAAGTCCCGGCCACGGAGGTGTGGCTCGATCAAAAGGGCTGTCGCTACATTCCGCACGTGCTCGGCATGATGGCGGGGCAGAAGTTGAAAGTGACGAACAGCGACCCGACGGCGCACAACGTCCACCCGTCGCCGAAGAGTAACAAGGAATGGAACCAGTCGCAGCCGGCCAACGCGGCTCCGATCATCCAAACCTTCACGCGCGCCGAAGTGGTCGTGCCCGTGAAGTGCAACCAGCATCCCTGGATGAAGGCCAACATCGGCGTGATGAAGCACCCGTTGTACGCCGTCAGCGGCGAGAACGGCGCGTTCGAGATCAAGGGCGTGCCCCCCGGCACCTACACCCTCGCCACCTGGCACGAGCGTTACGGGGAGAAGACGCAGTCCGTCACCATCGGCGCGAAAGAGACCAAGACGCAGGACTTCACAGTGGACGCTGCGGCGGGCAAGACGGCCTCGCTCGGCCTGCTCGAAGTGATGCCCGCGATAGAATTTCCGGTCGTCTCGAAACATTAAACGGGCGCGGCCGACGCGCTAATTTATTTCATGTTTCGACGGGGCGAAGCGGCTTGCCACCCCGTAGCGCGGAATGCGACACTTGAATTTAAGTTCAGCCGCCAAAATTAAACTTTAAGTTTCGCTCCACAGGCATTTCATGGAAACAATCGCTGTCGAAGAGATCGAGCAGTCCGTCGCGCCCGCCGCCGCCGTCGCCGTGGCGGCGGGCGGGCGCATCGAGACGCGCGAAAAAGTGTCGGCCTATTATGAGTTGACGAAGCCGCGCATCACCTTTCTCGTCGCGCTCACGACCTCGGCCGGATTCCTGCTCGGCTCGACGCACGGCGCGTTCGATTACCGGCTTTTCACGCACACGCTCATCGGCGTCGCCCTGCTGTGTTCCGGCATCTCCGCGCTCAATCAATGGATGGAGCGCGATCTGGATCGTTTGATGCGTCGCACCGCCGGCCGCCCGCTCCCGCTCGGCATCCTGACGCCCCGCGCGGCTCTCGTTTTCGGCTTGGGCTTGACCGCCGGCGCGGAGATTTACCTGGCGGCCTTCGTCAACGTGCTCTCGGCCTTTTGCGGCGCGACGGTCATCGTCGGCTACCTGCTCTGTTACACGCCGCTCAAGACGCGCACCTCGCTCTCCACGCTCGTCGGGGCTTTCCCCGGCGCGGTGCCGCCGCTCCTCGGCTGGGCTGCGGCGACGAACCACGTGGGCTTAGAGGCATGGGTGCTGTTCGCGATCCTGTTCCTCTGGCAGTTTCCGCACTTCTTCGCCATCGCCTGGATGTACCGCGAAGACTATGCGCGGGCGGGAATCCTGATGCTGCCGGTGGTCGAGCCGGAAGGGCGTCTGACGAAGCAGCAGATCGTCCTGTGGACGCTCATGCTCGTCCCCGTCAGCCTCGCCCCGGCCGCGCTCGGCATCTCAGGCGCGATCTATTTCTTCGGCGCGCTCGTGCTCGGCGCGCTCTTTCTGTGGAGCAGCATCGCCGCCGCCGTTACGCTCTCACGCCGCAACGCGCGCCGCGTGCTCCTGGCTTCCGTTCTGTACTTGCCCGTTCTTTTTGTTCTGATGGTCATCAATCAGTGAATCGCGAATCGTGAACTCTTCAATAGATAAGCATCGGTTTTAACTGTTCGCGGGTTCACGATTCATGATTCGCTAAAGGAGAACTCCATGGGTCGCGCACTCGGAGTATTGATCTGGCTGTTGACGATTGGCTCGGTGTGGCTGTTCGTGAACGGCCGCTGGTGGCTGCCGCCGTACATCTCCGAACACGGCCCGGCCTACGACCGGCAGTTTCTGATCACGATCATCGTCGTCGGCATCTCGTTCGTGGCGGCGCAGGTCGGACTCGGCATCGCGGTCTGGCGTTACGGGTCGCGCGGCGACCGGCGCGAACGCGCCGTCTATTCGCACGGCAACAACCGTCTGGAGATCGTCTGGACGGCCGTCACCGCGCTCATCTTCATCACGCTCGGCCTGATGGGACAGCGCGTGTGGGCGCAGTTGCACCTGAACAAAGCCCCGGAGGATGCGACCAGAGTTCACGTCGTCGCGCAGCAGTTTCAATGGAACTTTCATTACCCCGGCGCGGACAAAAAATTCGGTGCCACAGACCCCAAGCTGGTCAAGGATGCCGAGTTGAACTTCGTCGGCCTCAACGAGCAAGACCCGAACGCCAAAGATGATCAGGTCGTGACCACGCTGGCCGTGCCCGTCGGACGCCCCGTCGAACTGACCCTGCAATCCAAAGACGTGACGCACGACCTGTTCGTGCCCGAACTCCGCTACAAGCAGGATGTCGTGCCCGGCATGGCGATCAAGATGCACTTCACGCTGACGAAGGAAGGGCGTTTCGAACTCGCCTGCGCCGAACTTTGCGGCCAGCTTCACTACAAGATGAAGAGTTACCTCATTGCGCTTCCCGCGAACGTCTACGACGAGTTGGTGGCTCTGCCGCAGGCGCAATTTCAAGGGCGCATCACGCAATTGATCAAGGAATACCCGATGGGGATCAAACAAGGGGCGGCCACCACCGCAGCGAGATAAAAGTCCGAACCCGACTCATCCCGAAGCGAGAGGAATTCTAAGATGGAAGAGGCCACGACCCCGATTGAGCCGTCCGCCGCCGCCGCAGCAGCCGCCACGCCGCCCGTGGGAGAGGCGGCCGAGGCCGACCCCCACGCCGGGGAGGCGCACGGCCACCACGGCGCGCCGACGGGTTTTATCCGCAAGTACATTTTCAGCATCGATCATAAAGTGATCGGCATCCAGTATCTGCTGCTCGCCATCTTCGCGGCGTTCGTCGGCATGTTCATGTCGGTCTTGATGCGGCTGAACCTGACGTGGCCGGGGCACAAGTGGACGATCCTCGAAACGATCTTTCCGCTCGGCGCGCCGGGCGGCGTGATGACGCCGGAGTTCTACCTGTCGCTCGTCACCATGCACGGGACGATCATGGTCTTCTTCGTGCTGACCACCGCACCGCAGGGCGGATTCGGCAACTATTTTCTCCCCATTCAGGTGGGCGCGGAGGATATGGCGTTCCCCGTGCTCAATATGCTCTCGTTCTGGGTGACGCTGGTCGGCCTCGTGGTGCTCATCGCGGCGATCTTCGTCGAGGGCAGTACGATTCTCGGCAATACGGATTTCGTCAACAACTTCCTCGGCGGCGGCGGCACCGGCACGCTCGGTCCCATCGGCGGCTGGACGGGTTACCCGCCTTTGAGCGCGCTCGGCAAAATCGCCGGGCCGGGGCAAGGCGCGGGCGCGACCCTCTGGATCACGAGCATCGCCATCTTCTGCATCGCCTCGCTCCTCGGCGCGCTCAATTTCATCACCACGCTTCTCAACATGCGCACGCGCGGCATGACCCTGATGCGTATGCCGCTCACCTGCTGGTCGTGGTTCACGACGGCGATTCTCGCGCTCCTGGCTTTCCCGGTGCTGCTCGCGGCGGGCGTGCTGCTGCTGCTCGACCGGCACGCGGGGACGAGTTTCTTCATCCCCGGCGGCCTCGTCTTCAGCGATGCGGTGCTGCCGAACAAGGGCGGCTCGCCCATCCTCTGGCAACACTTGTTCTGGTTCTTCGGACACCCGGAAGTTTATATCGCGATTCTGCCGGGCATGGGCGCGACCTCGCACATCCTCTCCACCTTCGCGCGCAAGCCCGTCTTCGGCTATCGCGCGATGGTCTTCGCCATGTTCGCCATCGGCCTCCTGGGCTTCTTCGTGTGGGGGCATCACATGTTCATCAGCGGCATGGATCCGCGCACGAGCATCGCCTTCTCCGTTTTGACGCTCTCCATCGGCGTGCCCTCGGCCATCAAAACTTTCAACTGGCTGGGCACGCTCTGGGGCGCGAAGATACGCTTCACCGTGCCGATGATGTTCGCTATCGGCTTCGTCTCGCTGTTCGTGGCGGGCGGCATCACCGGCCTCGTCCTCGGCCAGACCTCGCTCGACCTCTTCATCCACGACGGCTACTTCGTGCTCGCACACTTCCATCTCGTGATGGGCGTGGCGGCCATCTTCGGCATGTTCGCGGGCGTCTATTTCTGGTTCCCGAAAATGTTCGGGCGGATGATGAGCGAGCGGCTCGGCCAGTTGCACTTCTGGCCGACCTTCATCGGCGTCTACGGCATCTTCGTGCCGATGCACATCATGGGCATCGTCGGCATGCCGCGCCGCTACGCGTCGTTTCAGGAGTACGACTTTTTGCGCCCGCTCGACCCGCTCGTGCTGCTCGTCACCGTCGCGGCCATCGTGACGGCGGCAGCGCAGTTCATCTTCCTCTTCAATTTCATCTGGAGCATCTTCAAGGGCGAGCGCGCGAGCGGCAACCCGTGGGAAGCGACGACGCTCGAATGGGTGACGCCGACCACGCCGCCGCCGCACGACAATTTCGGCGGCCATCTCCCGACCGTCTATCGCGGCCCGTATGAATTCGCCGTGCCCGACGCGCCGGAGGATTACGTCTTGCAGACGACACCGGACGCGGCGGCGGGAAACGTCGCGGCGCACGCGGCCGATCAAGGAGTACGGGGGAGTTCAGGTAATGGTCACAACGGTCAGCACTAAACCGGCGGGCAGCGTCTCGACCGGAACGAAGAGTATTCATCTCGGCGGCACGGGCAGGCGCGCGGGCGGCAACGGTTCGCGCGGCGGCGGGGCGCAGCCGCCGAACGGCGGAGGAGGCAACGGCGGAGGGCGCGCTTATCCGGACACCACGCCGCAGCAATATCGCATCGGCATGTGGTTGGCGCTGTCGGCCATTCTGATGATGTTCGCCGCTCTATCGAGCGCATACGTGTTCCGCTCCACACGGATGCAGCAAAGCTGGCAAGCCTTCTCCGTGCCTGCGATGCTCTGGGTGAGCACGGCGTTGATACTTGCCAGCAGCGCGAGTTTCGAAGTGGCGCGGCGCGCGCTCAGACGCGGGGCGGGAGACGTTTACCGGCGGTGGCTCGTCGTCTCGCTCGGCCTGGGCTTCGGCTTTCTCGTCGCGCAACTGCTCGCGTGGCGGGGCTTGGTCGGGCAGGGAATTTATCTGGCGACGAACCCGCACAGCTCTTTCTTCTATCTGCTGACCGGGCTGCACGCGCTCCACCTCGTCGGCGGCATCGCCGGTTTAATTTACCTGATGCTGCGCGCGCGGCGCGACGCGGCGGACGCCAGAACAAACGCGTCGGGCGCAAGCGGCGCGGCCGTGAAAGCGCGCGCCCACGCCGATGCTATCGGGCTGTACTGGCATTTTATGGACGGGCTGTGGGTCTACCTGTTCGCGCTCCTTTTCCTGTGGAGGTAAACATTGAGTACACACGCACACGCAGCAGAGCCTTTGGTCGCTGATGACTGGAGCGGCGGGACTTTCCCTTATCACATCGGCCACAAGAAACTCGGCATGTGGTTGTTCATCGTCTCGGATGCGTTGACCTTCTCCGCGATGCTCATCGGCTACAGCTACGTGCGCGTTTCGAGCGACGCGTGGCCTGCGCCCTTCGCCTTCTACCCAAGCATCATCTTTTCCACCGTGATGACGCTCTGCCTGTTGGCTTCGAGTTTCACGATGGTGATGGCCGTCGCCGCCTCGGCGCGGCGCGACCGGCGCAAGGCGCGTCGCTGGATCGGCGCAACCATGCTCGGCGGTCTCACGTTCCTCGCTCTACACATCTACGAGTGGCTGCACCTGATCAACGATTACGGCCTCAAGCCCTTCACGCTCCCGGCCGCGTGGCTCGAACGCTGGCCGCAGGCGTCGCCGCTGTTCGGCGCGACCTTCTTCGCCATCACCGGGCTGCACATGTTCCACGTCCTGACGGGCGTCCTCTACCTCGGCTACATCGCGCTGCGCATCCGTCGCAAGACGCACGAAGACGTGGAGATCAGCGGCCTCTACTGGCACTTCGTCGATCTCGTCTGGATGTTCGTCTTCCCGTTGATCTATTTGCTGTCGGTGGATTTTCATCCGCCGGGGCATTGAACCCGGAGCCTTAACTTGTTGCGGCAGGCAAACTTCATAACAGAGAGGCGGACTAAAGGCGCATGAGCACACGTTTCGGGTCATTCGGCAACTTGATGAAAAAGCAGGACTTGATCCTGAACGCGGTCTGCTTGCTATTTGCGGCGGGCTTCGTCGTGATGGCCTTATCGAACGTGCGCCGGGCGGGCAACTTTTTCTCCATCGACAGCCTCTTCATCACGCTCGTCAGCCTCTCGCTCGCCGGCATCTTTATGGTCGTCCCGCTTCTATGGGCGTATGAGAACGGCCTGCTCCGGAATCTGTTCGCCGCCGAGGGCGACGACGTGCCGGTCGAATCCGTGCCGGTTCACTTCGAGGGCACGACGAAACTCTTCCTCGTCATCCTCGGCGCGTTGCTCGTCCTGACCGTGATCGAGGTTCTTCTGGCTTACGTGCAGGTGCCGCTCGTCTTGATGTTGACCCTCCTCGTCGGCCTCTCGCTGATCAAAGCCGCGCTCATTCTCGCCTACCTCATGCACCTGCGCTACGAACGCATGAGCCTGGTCTATACGTTGATCCCGATGCTGGTCATCTGCATCTGTTTGCTCTTTATCTTCTTCCCCGATAGTTTCCGGCAGCTCGGCCTGCGCGCCTACAGGTGAGGGAAATGAAAACGCCGAAGGTCTGCAACTTGATTCTTTTGCTCGCGCTTCTGGCGGCGGGCGCAACCCTCTTCGCGCCGGACGCGCTCGCGCAATGCGCGATGTGCAAAGCGTCGGCCGCGAACCTCGATAACGTTTCGGCGCGCACTCTCAACCTCGCGACCCTGATCCTGCTCTGCCCGCCCGTCGCCATCTTCTGCGCGATCTTGGTCGTCGCCTACAAGCAACGCAATTCGCACGACGACCGGAACGAATCCTAACCTTCAACGAAAGCTAACATGGCAAACGAACATGCGCTCGCCCTCAACAACGACCACCAGAGCATTCGCGGGCGCGCGTGCCCGCAGTGCGGCGGCAACATTATCCCGTCCGACCGCGCGCTCTACGAGAGCAAGGCCGACCCGTCCGCCGTCTTCCCGCTCTGGCAATGCGAACGCTGCGGCCATGAAGAGATGAGCGAGCGGTCGCCCGCGCCCAAGACGGCCGCACCCCACGCCGGGAAAAAGGCTGAAGAGTAACAGGGTCTCGGCGGCGCAAACTTCCGGCGAGGCGAATCCGAATTGTGCGCTTGTCGTCGAATAACGTGTTGCCGCCGCCGCCGCGGCGTCCTCCCTTCGTTCACGCGTCCCCTTCGCATCTTCATCGGATACCACCGCCGGGCGGGCGCGGGTGTTATAATCCGCGCATCTTTTTTCGTTCCGGGCATCCATGGATTATTCGATACTGCCGCACATCAACGCCATGCTCAACGCGACGAGCGGGCTGCTCCTCGTCGCCGGTTTTTACTTCATCACCCGTCGCCGCATCACCGCGCACCTGCGCTGCATGACCTCCGCGCTCGTCGTCTCCTGTATCTTTCTCGTCTCGTATCTGTTCTATCATTATCATCACGGTTCGACGCGTTTCACCGGACAAGGCTCCATTCGCACCGTCTATTTTTTCATCCTGCTGACGCACACCGTTCTCGCCGCCGTGATCGTGCCGCTCGTCATCGTCACGCTGCGGCGCGCGTGGCGCGGCGACTTCGGGCGACATCGCCGGATCGCGCGCTGGACGTTCCCGCTCTGGCTCTACGTCTCCGTCACAGGGGTTGCCGTCTACCTCATGCTCTATCAACTTTACCCATCGCGCTAGCGGGCGCGGCGCACAGGTCACACCGGATGGACGTTGAACATTCAAACGGCAATCATCACGCCGACGCGCCCGCCCCTCCGCAGGCGGCGGCCGCGCGCCGACGCTCGCCGTGGCCGCTCGCCGTCGTGGCCGCGCTCTTTATCCTGCTCCCTTTTCTCTCTTGGTACGGCACGACCTTCTGGCGCGAACTCGACGACGACGAGATCGAAAAATATCTGCACGACGAGCAGAAGCCGCGACATGTGCAACACGCGCTCGAACAGATCGACCGGCGCATCGTGAAAGGCGACGAGAGCGTCAAGCGTTGGTATCCGCAGGTGCTGCGCGTGGCGGAAAACCCGCTGCCCGATTTACGCATGGCCGCCGCCTGGATGATGGGCGACGATAACAAGTCCACGGAGTTTCACGCCGCGCTCAAACAACTCGTGCGAGATGACGAACCGGCCGTGCGCCGCATGGCCGCGCTCTCGCTCTCGCGCTTCAACGATCCGGAAGGGCGCGCCGAGTTGTTGGCGATGCTCAGACCTTATAGCGTCACACAACGATTCGCGGGCACGCTCATCACGACCCTGCCCGCCGGTTCTTCCGTCACGAGGGAGGCGATGGTGGCGCGCGTGCGCGACGAGCGAGAGATCATCCGAGAGGTTCGCGCTCCGGTCGCGGGGAAGATCGAGAAAACGTCCGTCGCGCCCGGAACGCAACTGCGTGCGGGCGACGAGTTGCTCGTGCTCGCGCCCGACGGCAAAAACGTGTGGGAGGCTTTGCGTGCCCTCTATCTGATCGGCGCGGCGGAAGATTTGCCTGAGATCGAACGTTACGCGCGGGGCGAGGCAACGGGAGTGCCGGAAGAGACCAAAAAATTAGCGGCTCTGACGGTGGAAGCCATCAAGAGCCGCGTCGCCCGCAAGTGAAATTTTTCGGAAGCGAATGTTTTAGCGTGCGCCGGGCGCGTCGGGCAGTGTGATACCGTGGGCGGCTTCCCAGTCCTCGGTCGGAACCATCTCGATGGCGTCCCACGGGCAGCCGTCGAGAAACGCGCCCTCCGGCCCCTTGCTGATGCACTTCTGACAGCCGATGCACAGCGCCGGGTCAACTTCGATGCGGCCGAAAGGCGGGTGGTCTTCGTCGGGAATCCAGAACATGCACGCTTCAATCGGGCAATACTCGATGCAGGCGGGCGAACCCGCACAGCCCGTGCAGCAGTCGGTGGTGACGGCGAGGATGCGCGGCTTCTTCTTGCGCGTGGCTTTCCCGTCGCCCACGGACATCGGCCAGTGTTTTTCGATGATTTCAATCATGCGCGTTGCGTTCTCCGGTGCGGCTTTTGGTGGCGGACGTGCAGCCCACACTTTAACACGACCGCAGGTGCGGCTCAATCAACTTTTTAGCGCGAGCGAAATGATAGCTTGAATGTATTCGCGTAAAGAGATAAAACTAGACGCACACCTAATCCAATAAGGAGACTCTACAGCGATGAACACAGTCGCCGGAATTTTCCAGACGCGCGAAGACTCCGCCCGCGCCATCGAAGACTTGCGCGGCCTCGGTCTCTCGGACGAGAACTTGAGTTTGCTCTCGCCGGGCGCAGCCGCCGCACAGGGCGAATCCGACGTGCCGACCAGCGACACGGAACAGCCGGGCATGGGCAACGCGCTCGGCGGTCTCGTCGGCGGAGCGATGGGCGCGGCCGGGGGCATGACGCTCGGCGCGGCCGCCGCGAGCCTGCTCGTGCCCGGCGTCGGGCCGATCATGGCGGCCGGGATCGTCGGCGCGGCTCTGTTCGGCGCGGGCGGCGCGGCGGCGGGGATGGCGGCGGGCGGCGCGCTCGAAGACTCCATCGCGCACGGTCTGCCGCACGACGAGCTTTTCGTCTACGAAGATGCGCTCCGGCAGGGGCGCACCGTGGTTATCGCGCAGGTGGAAGACGACGAGCAGGCGGAGGCCGCACGCGCTGCGGTGGAGGCGGCGGGCGCGGAGAGCGTGGACGCCGCGCGCGAAAGTTGGTGGGTCGGCCTGCGCGATGCGGAAGACGAGGATTACCGCGGGCAGGGTCGCGATTTTAAGACCGACGAGCCGGTCTATCGTCGCGGCTTCGAGGCGGCTTTGCATCCTGAATTGCGCGGCGCGTCATACGAAGACGCGGGCGAGCGTCTGCGCGAAAGATACAGCGACGCCTACGAGCGCGACGCCTTCCGGCGCGGCTACGAGCGCGGCCAAAACTATCAACAAACTTTGCGGGAGCGTTACCGGAATTGAAAGACACGTTGCTGAGCGTCGCCGTGCTCGCCGGGATTCTCATCGTGAGCGCGCTCATCACCAACTGGTTCGCGCGCACGATGTACAACCATTGCCCATCGTGCGCCACGCTCAATGCAAAGCGACGCGACGCGTGCCGCTCCTGCGGCCACGCTTTAAAATAACGACGCGCGTTCGCTTTAAACGGCGCGCGCCGGGGGTTGAATTTGGAGTTGACGGATGCACCGTTTGAGCGGCCTCTGCGCCCTGCTTTTTTTGCTGATTGCCATGACCGACGAATCAAACGCACAAAACCCCGCACCGCCCGTCCCGCCTGAGTGGCAGACTCACGCGGAGCGAACCGATTACCGCGAGTCGCCGCGCTACGAGGAGACGCTCGCTTACTGTCGTAAACTCGCCGCCGCCGCGCCCGCGCAAATTCGGCTCACGGATTTCGGCCGCAGCGGCGAAGGCCGCGCGCTGCCGCTCGTCATCGCCGCGAGCGGCGGAACTTTTACGCCGGAGGCATCGCGGCGCGCGGGCAAGGTCGTCGTCTTCGTTCAGGCCAACATCCACGCGGGCGAGACCGACGGCAAGGATGCGGGTCTCGC
>DASQNL010000389.1:0-10783 GCA_035644995.1 Pyrinomonadaceae bacterium
CACTGACCACTGACCACTGACGACCGACGTTTCCAATGCAAGTTTTCTACACGCCGCGTTATTACGCGGACATCGGCGAGGGGCACGTCTTTCCGATTCGCAAGTTTGAACTCGTGCGCGACCGCCTGCTGGCGGAGGGGACGCTCGCGCCCGACGAGATCATCGAGCCGCAGCCTGCGCCCGTCGCGGATGTGTTGCTCGTCCACACGGAGGACTACGTGACGCGCCTGCGCGCCGGGGCTTTGACCGCGCGCGAGTTGCGGAGGCTCGGCCTGCCCTGGTCGAAGGCGCTCGTGAGGCGTTCGTTTCTCGCAACGGGCGGGACGATCCGCGCCGCCCTCGCCGCGCTCGCGGGCGGCATCGCCTCGAATCTCGCGGGCGGCACGCATCACGCTTTTCCCGAACGCGGCGAGGGCTTTTGCGTGCTGAACGATGTGGCCGTCGCCATCCGCGTCCTGCGCCGCGACGGGTTTGTCGAACGCGCCGGCGTCGTTGACTTGGACGTGCATCAGGGCAACGGCACGGCCACGATCTTCGAGGGCGACGCGGGCGTGTTCACCTTCTCCGTGCACGGGGCGAAAAATTACCCCATCTTTAAAGCGCGCTCGACGCTCGACGTGGAATTGCCCGATGCGACGGGCGACGAGGAATACTTGCGCGCTCTGGCCGAACACCTCCCGCGCGTCTTCGACGCCCGTCCCGACATCGTCTTTTATCTCGGCGGCGCAGACCCCTACGCGGGCGATAAACTCGGCCGCCTCTCGCTCTCAATCGCGGGCTTGCGCGCGCGCGACGAGTTCGTTTTGAGCGAGTGCCGCGCGCGGGGCGTGCCGGTGGCGACCGTCATGTCCGGCGGTTACGCCGCCGACATTAACGACACCGTGGAGATACACTGCAACACGATCCGCGCCGCCAAAGCGTTGAGCGCGGCTCGAAGTGCCGGGCGGAATCCAGTTCGGTTATAATCCGATTCGCGATGTTGAGAACGATTTGGAAATTGATGCAGATGATCACGCTCGGCGTGGTCGCGTTCATCGTGTTCGCCATTCTCTACGAACTCGTGACGTTTCCGCGCGTGGCGAAGTTGCGCGACAACAACCCGGAGACGACGGCGATGATCGAGACGCGGATGCGGGAAGCGCGTGAGCGCGGCGAACAGCCGAAGCGCGTGCAGCAATGGGTTCCGCTCGAACGGATTTCCGTCCACCTCTTGCGCGCCGTGCTCGCGGGCGAAGACAGCAACTTCGCCACGCACGACGGCTTCGACTACGAGGCCATCCAAAAGGCCTGGGATCAGGCGCAGCGCGATGCCGCGAAAGAAGCGAAACAGCAGGGCGAGGACGAGTCGAGTTGGATTCCCGCGATGCCGAGTTTCAAACGCGGCGCGTCCACCATCTCGCAGCAGTTAGCCAAAAATCTTTACCTCTCCACGGAGCGTTCGTTCGTCCGCAAGGCGCGCGAGGCGGCGATCACCTATTTCATGGAGAAGAATTTGTCGAAGCGGCGCATCCTCGAAATCTACCTCAACGTGATCGAGTGGGGCGACGGCATCTACGGCGCGGAGGCCGCCGCGCAAACTTACTTCCGCAAACCCGCCGCCAACCTGACGGCGCAGGAGGCCGCCTTTCTCTCGGCCATCATCCCCAACCCGCGCACCGAGTTCAACCCGCAACTCAAACCGCGCCGCGTTGCGCGTCGCCAGCGCATCATCGCGCGCGGTATGCCTTTCGTTAAACTGCCATAAAAAAAAGCGGTGCCCCGGTTTGGACTACCGGACACTACCGCTTTTCGTTGCCACGAAGGTTAAGATTAAAATCGTGTTCGCGCAGACGTTCACTACGGGTTCATACGCCCCACCAGATCACCGAGCGCATCCAATTGCACGGAACTCAACTTAAAAGACTTATTCCCCAACTTCACCTCGACCACACGGCCGCCCGCGATCTTCGCCAGATCGTCTCGACTAATCCCGAAGTAGAGCATGTTGTCGATTTGCACCCGGCCGGGCGGTTCGTATAAACGACCGAGCCGCCCGCCGTTCAAGAAGGAGATACGCTCGCCGTCAACTAAAATAACAAGCTCGCGGTTGGGAATGAATCGCCAGTTTCGCGAGTCGGAAGAAAACCTGAGCGTCGCGTATCCGACCGGCTCTCTCAACTCTTGCCCGGCATAGCGAAAGAAGGCCGTCAGCACGATGTCGGCGCCGAGTTCCATGACGGGCTTCGCCGCGCGCGGGTCTATCTGGACGGTGGTGCGATTCTCGGATTTATCGTAGTTGGCGGTAAACCGGACTTGTTGAGCGGACTGCCCTTCCGCGGCGAGGCCATGACGGGCGGATTCCGGCAAGTGTACGGGGAGCACGAGGAGTTGAAGGAGCAGGCACAGGCCGAGATGAGTTTTCATGGCCGGGAAGATATTTCTCCGGCGTTATTTTAGTCAAGCAATTTTTTGTCAAACAAAATACGGAGAAGTCGATCTCCCCGGTTGAAGTCCGGAGACCACCTGACGAACAAGCAAAAAGGCTACGGGAGAAAGTGTGGCAGGCCGTCCGACCCACTTTCTCCCGCAGCCTTTCTGCTTTCTACTTCTCTGCTTTCTACTTCAGTTAAACCGCGAATTCGCGCGCGAGTTCGAGTTCGACTTTACGTAGCTCGAAACGGCCGCGGCCGATGTTGCCGTCGTGCGAAAGCGCGAGAAGGACGAAGTATTCCCGGTTGAAGAGGCGCATGAGGACGTTCATGTCGTCGAAGCCGACGACGACCTCGCGGACTTGGCCGAGGCCGATGTCACCGCCCGCGCGCTGTGCGTTGCGCAGGAGCGAGGTGAATTCGGCGGCGGCCACGTCCAGATTGGCGTCGCGCCCTTCGGGCATCAAGACCTTCTCGACGGCGATGCCGTCCGTGCCCATGATGAGCGCGCCGACCGCGCCCTCCGTTCTTTCAACCATGCGTGTGAGCGTCTCTTTGAACATGAGCGTTCTCCTTTCGATTACGGCCGCTCGCCGCGCGTGGCGGTGGGGCGGGCCGTCGGAGCGTTGTCGGACTGCGGCTGTTGCTGCTGCGTGTTCGGTTGCGCGTTCTGCTCCTCGCCGGGCGCGGGGGTGTTGCTCTGCGGGTTGCCGAGCGGAACGGGCTGCGGGATGGTCGTCGAGCGATTGCGGTCGGTGATCGTCCCGGCCATCGGTCGCCCGTTGTAGTCGGGACGATAGATGCGCGGCGTGATGAAAAAGAGCAGTTCGTTGGTGTTGCGCGTGGTGGCCTTGCGCTTGAAGAGGTTGCCGAGGACGGGGATGCCGGAGATGCCGGGCGTGCGCGTCTGCGTCTCGCCTTCGCTGTCGAGGAGCACGCCGCCGACCACGGTCGTGCCGCCGTCGGGAACGAGCACTTCGGTCTGCATCCGCTGCGTGTCGATGCCGGGCGTGCCGAGCGAGTTGACCAGAGAGCGGTTGACGCTGTTGTTCTCCGCCGTGACGCGCAGGACGACCGTGCCCGCGTCGGTGATCTGCGGCGTGATGGAGAGACGCAGAGGGACGGAGATGAACGTGGTCGTGAAGACGGTTGAGCCGCCGAGGTTGCCGCCGCCGCCGCCGGAGCCTGACGCCTGCGGGGTGACGACCGGAATCTGCGAGCCGCTCTCGATCTGCGCGGGACGATTGTTGAGAGCCGTCACGCGCGGGTTCGCGACCACCTTCGCCTGACCTTTGCTTTCGGCGGCGGTGATGAGCGCGCCGATCTGCGCCGTGCCGAAGATGCCCGTCGTCAAACCGATGACGGTGGAAGGCGCGGTCGCGCCGAGATCGCCCGTCGCGGGGGGAGTGTTGATGAGTCCGCCGGGGAGTCCGCCGGGGCGCAGGCCGCCGTTGGCCGGGGCGGTCTCGAACGACCCGCCCGCCCCGCGCGAACCGAACACGGCCGCCTGCAACTGGACGCCGAGGTCGCGGCTGAAGCTGCGGCTGGCGACGACGATGCGCGTCTCGATTTCGACTTGCGGTTCGGGTTGGTCGAGCAACTCGACGAGTTGGCGAATGGACGCGATGTTCTCGCGCACGTCCGTGATGATGAGCGTGTTGCTGCGGCCGTCGACTTCGACGCTGCCGCGCTTGGAGAGACGGCGCGAGATGATCGGGAGGATGCCTTTGTCGCCGCTCTTGCCGGTGGCGTCGCCGCCCGCGCCGCCGGAGAAGCTGTCGTTGCTCGCGCCGCCGGAGAAGCCGCCGGTCGAACCCGCGGCCTGTGCCAGCGTGCCCACCGCGCGCGCGTAATTGAGGCGGATGAATTCGGTGACGAGCGGCGCGGCGTTCAGCCGTCCCTCGTCAATCGAGGCTTGGGCTTCGGACTCTTCGGCCAGCACCTTGAGCGTCGCCACGCGCAGGATGTTGCCGGTCACTTCGATCCCCAAACGGTTGGCGCGCAAAATCGAATTGAGCGCGACGTTCCACGGCACTTCCGTAACGTTGACCGTGACCGGAACCGCGCCGACCGACGAGTCGATGATGAAGTTTACGCCGTACTGCTCGGTGATGTAGTTGAGGATGTCGCGGATGTCGGCGTTGACGACGTTCAAATTGATCGGCTCGCCGACGAAACCGTACTGGCCGTACTGCTGCCCCTGCGTAGACTGTTGCCCCGCGCCGCCCGGCGACGATGCGCCCATCTGGGGCGTGGGCGACGGCCTGCTCGCGGGCGTCTGTTGCTCGGCGGCGGGAGCGTGAGCCTCGCGTGCGCCGGGTTGTTGCGTCGAGGTTTCCGCCGGGCGCAGTTCGAGCACTAATTCGTTGGCGTCGAGGAAAGAGCGGTCGCGGGCGGAGGCGCGCAGGGCGACGCGCAGACGCGCGAGCGGCGCGCCGCTCGCATCCGTCGCGCATTGCACGGTGAGACCGGCGACGAGCGGCGAGGCCGGGGCGTAAGAAGCCGCCAGCCGCGTCGCGTCGACGCCGGGGAGTTCCACCATCAGCGTGCGCTCGTCAACGCGGCTGACGCCATAGGCCAGCGGCCGGGTTCCGGCAAACGTGATGCGGGTCGCGTCGCCGCTGACCGACGTGCGAACGCCGGTGAGCAGGCGCGCGCCGGCCGCCATCGAGAAAGTTGATAACGAACATAAAAGGAAGAGGACGAGCGTGCCCCTTTTTATGACCGCCGAATGCGGATGTTGCTGTTTGAGCATTTTCATTTCCTTTGTCAGGAGTGTCCGGTCGCTTTACGCCACGCGCTAACGCTCGTGCGAGTCAAGAGGAGACTCTTCAAAAGCGCGCGCCGCACAATGCGAAAGCCACCGGCGGGTTTGTATTTCCAAATAGCGGGAGCACTGCCGGCAGGATCAATAGCGGGTAGGAATCCTCACTGGGGTGCGATTGAGAAAATTCGCTCGCGTGCGCCGGTCGGCTCAGGCTTCCGCCGGCGCGCGGAACGAACGGGCAGGACGGCTTTATTGTTTGGCCTGGACGGCCGCGCCTTCTTCTTTGCCTCTGGGCATGGCAGGCATCGCCGACGGGGCGACGGCGGCGGGCGCATGAGCGGTCGTCAAAGTATCCTTGACGGCGTTCGTCGCGCCGAGGGCTTTCATCTCGACGCTCATCTCGCGCCGCCCGTCGCTCCAACGCGTCTCTTTGCGAAACACGAGGCGGTCTTCTTCGATGGCGACCAGCATCCCGTCGAAGAAAATTTCGCCGGGATAGATGACGTAAGAGAGTTTGATGGGTTTGGCTTCAACCATCGCCGCGTAGCCGCGCGGGGTGCGGAAGATGCCGGTCACTTGCGCCTCGTTGAGCAGGAGCGCGGTGGTCGGCTTCGGGGCGGGCTGTTGGGCGTTCATCGCGATGGCCTTCTGCGTCTTGTAGGCGGCGATGCGCTGTTCGATGGAGGGCGCGCTGACGGGGTGCGCCACGGGCTTCACGCGCTTCACGACCGGCTTGTACTTCGTGAACGGGTCGCGCCCCGCGCCGCGATAGGTGGTGCTGGCCTCTTGCGCCTGAACGATGCCGCCGACGGCGGCGAAGGTCAACAGCGCGCCCGCGAACAGCGTCGCTTGCAAAGTCTGTTTGATCATCTTGGTGTAGTTCATCTCTTTTGTTCCTGCGTGGGTTCTGGCCGCCCCTTTTGAGCGGCGCGTGAGGCCGGTAACTATTTCGCGGCGGGCTGCGCGGCAGCGGGCGCTTGCGTCGGGTTGGCGGGTTTCGCCGCCGTGTTCTGTAGCGTCTCGCTCGAAGCGTAATAGGCCGTCAGCAAGAACTGCGCGTCAACCGTTTTGCCCAAATTCTGATCTTTCATGCGCGAGAGCTTGAAATCGCTGATCGAGACGATGCGCTGGTAGGCGGCGATCTGTGCGAAGAAGGCGCCGAGGTTGTTGTAAGTGCTTGAGACTTCGACCTCGACGGGCTTGCCCGCGTAGAAGTCCTGCTGCACGTCGTCTTTCGGCGTGAAGCGCGTGACGGAGAGACGGCCGCGCGCGCGATCCTGCAAGCCCTGCAAGACGGTCGTGAGTTCGCGTTGCTCCGGCAAGAGCGCCTTCAAGTCTTCGTAATCGGCCTGCGCGCGCGCGTAGGTGGCTTTGAAATCGTTGAGCCGCTGCGAAGCGATTTGCGCGCGGGCGTTCTGCTGTTGCAGGGTGTCAACCCGCGCTTGCAGCGTCTTGGTCTCTTCGCGCGTGCCGCTGGTGACGAAATACCGGAAGCCGCCGTAGACGAGCAGGGCGACGAAGCCGAATGCCGCTAACTGGAAGTACCAGGGTTTTTGTTGGAGTGCGTCTAATTTCAACATGAGATGTCAGTTCCCTTCGGGCGCGAGGTCGAGAGGCGACGTGCTAATTTTTGGCGACTTGGGTGGGAGCGGCGGCGGGCGCGGCCGCGCCGGGCGGTTTCGCGTTGCTGGCCGGAGCGGACGTTTGACTTCCCTGCGGCGTGTACTTGCACTTCAAGGTGAACGTCACGGTATCGGCTTTAACGACGGGTTTGCTCGGCGCAAGTGCGTTGGCGGCGGTGTCCGCCGGGGCAGGCGACGTAACGCCGTTGACTTTATCCAACAACTCGCGTTTCGTCTCGATGCTGACGTTGGAGAAGAGGCCGGAGGAGAACTCCATGCTGCGCCCGAACTGCGTGACGGCCGCCTCGTTCGGCGAGTCGCCTTTCAGGATCATCTCGCCGCCCTTCTGCTCGATGCTTTCGAGACGGAAGTCGGCGATCTTCGGCAACCGCTCGTTGATGGCCGACAACACGGCGACCGGCCCTTGCTGCGAAGAACGCAATTTCTTGATCGCGTCGATGCGCGTCTGAATTTCCTGCGTCTTCTTTTCCAACTCGGCCTGCTCCTTCTTGATCGCTTCCATGCGCGCGGCCTGTTCTTCCTGACGTTTCAGTTCCGCCGTCACTTCGGCGTGAGCCGAGTTTGCGCTCGTCCAGTCGAACATGATCGCCATGCCGAGCAGCGCGACGATGACGAGCAGCACGAGACGGCCTTGCATGCGCGGGTTGGCGACGCGCGTCTCGATGGTGGCGACGCTGGTCTTATCCGTGACCGAATCCAGTAAGTTGACCTTGATCATTTAAGCCTCCACTCCTCTCAAAGCCAGCCCGACGGCCACGGCCAGTTCCGGCATCACTTCCCGCATGTATTCGGGGTCGAAACGTCGCGCGTCAACTTTAATCTGGCGAAACGGATTGAACGCTTCGACGGGAACGCCGAAACGGTTCGCCAAAAAGTCCGACAGTCCCGGCAACTTCGACCCGCCGCCGGAGATCAGAATTTTCTGCACCGTGCCTTCGCCGTCGTCGGACGTGGCGCGATAGAAGTCGAACGTCTTTTGAATTTCCAGCGCGAGGATGTCCGACACGGTCTCCAACACGTTCGCCATGTCGCGCCGCTCGCTTTCGCCCGGAGCCATCCCGCCGCGCTTCACCGCCTCGGCCTGCTCGAACGTCAAACCCAACTCCTTTTGCAGGAGCGCGGTGTACTGGTTGCCGCCGACCGAAACGTCGCGCGTGAAGACGCTGCGCACGCCGTGCAGGATGTTGATGTTCATCGTGGACGCGCCGATGTTCAGAAGCGCGACCGACTGATCCGGCGACGGCTGGTAGTTGATCTCGTAGCAGTTCTGCAACGCGAAGGCGTCAACGTCGATGATGGCGGGCTGTTTGCCCGCGAGTTGAATCACCTGTTTGATGTTCGCCACGAAGTCGCGTTTGCAGGCCGCCATCAGAACGTGCAGCGAGTCGTCGGTCGAACCGACCACTTGATAGTCCAAGCTCACATCGGCGATGTCGAAAGGGATGTGCTCCTCGGCATGCCAGTCGATGGACTCTTCGAGTTCGTCCTTGCTCATCGGCGGGACGATGATGTTCTTGACGATGACGGAACTGCCGCTGACGCCCGCCGCCACGCGCTCCGTCTTGATCTGGTGCGCGCCGAAAACGTTGGCGATGGTTTGGGAGACGGAATTGAGTTCCATGATCTGCCCGTCCACCACCGTGTCCGGCTGCAAGCTCTCCTGGCCGAGATTGACGAGGACGAGGTTGCCCGGCTTGCCCTGCAACTCGACGGCTTTCACCGAACTCGAACCGATGTCCAGACCGACGAGGTTTTTCTTGTTAGAATTTTTTCTTCCAAACATGTTCTATTTTTCCCCGGAAACTTTCCGTGCTCTTCTGCGTTGGTCTCGCCGGAGGCGGGCGCGGATACGGCGCGCTCTGGAACGAACGTCGCGCGTGGTGGGTGTCGAAGGCGAATATGGAGTGGGGTTCATGTGGCTGCGGCGGCGATGGCGTAGGTGTCCCGTTGACATGTCACGAAAAGCTCGACGCCGCTACGGAATCAGGAGAGGAGCGGTGCGATAAAGCGAGGCTGACGCCGCACGGAGTCGGAACGAACGATTTTCACTAGGAGTGAAGAAGGCGGGTAAAACTGCCGCGCTGCACGAACGCTTCAGGGCGTCCTTTTCAGCGCAAGCCGCCTCATCTTCGGCAACCCGGCCAAGTCAGCGACAGTCTTTCGACTGTCACGGACTTCCGTGGGCTTTGCGACCTCCGCTCGCGCGAAGTGTGCCTTTATCGGCTGAGTTTCAAAGTAATAGAGGCTTGCCGGTCGAGCTCGTCATCCGTCGGGTATGACGCGCTTGTCGGCTTTTGCCGCAGACCGTGCAATGCCTTATCAAACAGAGCGGGAATGTGGTTCCCACCGTCGACAAGGAATATAAACCATCGCGTTTAGCGGTGTCAACAATAATTTTGATTGTTTAACTTATAGATTTTACAAACCTTGTCTCATTAGCTCGATACGTTTTCATAATTTTCTGGAAAAAAGAGAGGCGACTTCCAATTTCGCAAACAGGTGAACTTTCTTTCAAGATAGCGGAGTGAAACCGGCGGTTCTTGCTCGTCGGGATGGCGAAAGGTAGGATGCACGGATGAAGAGTTGGCCGCGGAGAATCGCCCTGTCAATAATCGCGCTCGTCATTGTGTCGGGCGTGTGGGTCTGGTGGAATCGTCCCGAAGCCGTAGACATGTCGGCCTATGTGCCCGCCGAATCGCTCATTTACCTCGAAGCAAATAGCCTGCCCGACATCGTCGGCGGCTTGACCTCGACGGACGCCTGGCATGCCCTCGCCCCGCCCGCCGGCTTGAATCCGAATATCGGGAGGGTCGGCTGGCTGAGTCGCCTGTCGGCTTGGAGCGGCATCGGGTCGGCCGAAACGGTCGTCTTTTCGCGGACGCAGGCGGCCGTCGCCGTGCTCGGCTTCGACGTGACGGAGGAATCGAGCACGGTGCGCGACATCAAACCGCGCATCGCGCTCGTGGCGGAAACTCATACGGGCGCGGGGCGTGTGCAGGCCGCCGTCGCCAAGCTCGTCGGCAACTATGCTCGACGCAAATACGGCGAGCCGGTCATCCGGCAGCAGGACGCCGACGCCGCGACTTTCCTCACCTGGACGACGCCGGACGGTAAGCGAAAGATCATCGCGGCGGTCTCGGAGAGCGTGGCGATTGTCGGGAACGACGAGGAGACCGTCCGCGCCTGCCTCGCGGTGCGCAGGGGCGAGCGCGCGTCTCTGGCGGACGATACGCAACTGGCGGAGATGCGCTCGCGCATGAATGCGAACGGCTCGCTCGCCTTCGGCTATGTGTCGCCCGCCGGCGCGCGCCGGTTGTTGGAGACGGCGGCCATGATATATTTCGGCCAACTTTCCCCCGACCCGAACGCCCAGAGCGCGGCGGCGATTCTCATCCCGCAGCTGGCCGGTCGAATACTCGGCGGCGCGGCATGGAGTTCGCTGATCGCGGAAGGAGCGGTCGTAGACAACTATTATTTCAACCTGCAAAACGAACTCGGCGCCCGTTTGCAAAACTCTCTGGCGACTTCCGGCGAGCGCAAGCTCCCCGCCGCAGACTTCTTGCCCGCCGACACCAATCAACTCACCATCTACAACTACCGCGAACCGGAAACAGCCTGGCGTGGGTTGAATGCCGCCATCTCTTCCCAACTGGAGATCACTATCGCGCCGTTCGTCGGGCGTTTTCTGGATGAGTTGCTGGTCGAATCTCTGAAGCCTTTCGGGATCGACGCGCCGCATGATTTCCTGCGCGCCGCCGGGCCGGAGGTCGCCACGGTGCGTCTCGACGGCGAAGGCCAATCTCTCGTCCTCTTAACCTCGATCCGCGACCGCGCCGCGTTGCAATCGTTGGTGCGCCGCCGACTCGGAGCGGGCGTCAAAAGCCACCGCGTCGGTGAGGCGGAACTGTTGGTCGCGGCGAACGAGGCGCGGGGCGCGGCCAGTTTCATCGGCGACTATCTCATCA
>DASQNL010000390.1:0-9797 GCA_035644995.1 Pyrinomonadaceae bacterium
TTGACATCACGGTCAAGATTCTGTCCACGATTAAACATGTTGAGCAGCCCGCGAATCACGATCTGATCTTTCTCATAGGCGTCGCTCACGCGGGCGATCTGGCGCATCAAGTCGGTCAAGCCATAAAGCGCGTAGAAGCCGCAATCAACGACCACGATCACCTCGTCGGCGGCCACAATGGCGTTCATAGTGGCCGTGCGCATCGCCGGGGGCGTGTCAATAATCACGTAATCGTATTGATTCTTGATTTGCCGCAAGCGAAGCCGGAGCAGGGAATCACGGTTGTGCGAGGCTTCCAGACGGTTTTCGAGGTCTGGGGAGATGGCATTCGGTATCAGGTGAAGGTTCGACTTTATCTCCTTGACATATTCGCGCACGTCGGGCGATTCGGCGGTCAGCATGTGGTAGGCCGTGTGCGTTAACTGCCGCGGGTCTACTCCATAACTGATGCCGAAGTTACCTTGAGGATCGAGGTCTATGCCGAGAACTCGTTTCCCGTGATGCAGCGCGAGGCAGGCAGAAAGATTTACGGCACATGTTGTTTTACCCGTACCGCCTTTAGCATTTGCCAGTACGATTGTTTTCATGCGGCCTCCGCGCGCGGAACCTTGAGCTCCTCAACCTCTGCCCGGCTCACGAGCTTCTTCCGCCTGTCCAGCAGATCGGTATAAGTCTTGAGTAATCCGGCTTTAACGAGAGAAGTTACTTTGTTATCGCTGACGCCGAGGAGGTAACGCGCTTCTCTAAGCGTGATCAGGTCGTTTGGCGTATTCATAGCCCCAAACTCTACATTGATCCTCACCACACGTCAATATGCTCTTATAATCGGAGATAGTCGGAGACGGCGTCGGCACGCCGTTCATGGCTATCCTCTATCGTGCGCGAGTGGAAGCGGAACGAAGGACTCTGAACGCGCTTCTTGCCCGATGTCGAACGTCAACGCTCGCAACGCCTGTATTTGAATCCGGGCTTCTCGCCTAGATGATACTCAAACTCTATCGCCTGTCCCCCGCGCACCTTGCCCGCGTCATATAAAACTTTAGGGCAGGTCAATCCAGACTCGTTATCAGCCAGCGCGATAGAGCCGAAGATGTCGATAGCGGTCAAGAGCATTAAGTAGAACTCCCCGTTGACCTCCTCCGAGACTTTGAGGAGCTTTGGGGCAAGGGAGGTCGCGCCATGCGCATCGCGGTTGCCGGCTGCCGACAGGTTGCGGCAATTCCCGGCAGTCAATTCAAGAACACGGCCGAGATTAATCCTGACTCTGTCCCGGTCGCCCCCCGGCAAAGAATCCGCCGCGACGGCCTCGGCGGGAAGAGTTGGAAACTCTTTGGTTGGATCACAGAGGCAGCCGTCGATAGTTATTCTTTCGGGAAGGAAAATCCCTCCGGCGCAAAGTTGGGGGGCAAGATTCATCGTGATTGCCACCTGCGGTTCTCTTTCCAGAGCCGCCTGCATAGCCTCCACGACCACGACATGTATAACGTGGGGCGCAATGTGCCGATAGGATGCGGCGTCGCATTGTATGTAATCACGCACGAACGCGCTTTTCCCGAGCGCTTGAAAAATATGCCGCGCCGCATCCAGTGATCGTCTATGAACGTCGAGCAGGGTGAAGTTTATCTCGGCGGAGTTGAACCGGGTGGTCAGCGGAACGGCGAGGGGCGCGAAAGGGCCGCAGCCTGCGTAAAGAATCTCTATCGCGGTATTGGGGAACCTCTTCTGTGTTTCGCGTATGGCGGCAGACAAGCCCCTGAGGAATTTAGAGGTGCGACTGTAGTCGAGCAGGCATCCGGCGGCATCTCTGGGAGAGATGGCTTCTCCGCTCGGAAGCCTTGTCCGCTCCGCATCATCCGCGTGAAGCGAATATTCATCTATTCCGGTGAGGGATGAGCATAATGAATACAGCCCCGCCGCCGCTTCCTTCAAGCTGTCGTCTCCGGCCTGTGGAGATAACAATTCATCGGCGATCTTCTTCAAAGAGAGTGAGTAACTATCTGTCGAAGTCGGCCGGTGAATAATGTTCATTAGCTTTAATTCTGAATCGCCTCAAAAAGATTGAAGTTCATGCGCGCGTGGTTACGCTCCCGCCCGGTCAAACCCGTTATAAGTTGTGTTCTCAACGTCGAATCAGCCGGATGGTAGTGTTGCAAAGAATTTCTGTTTACGCCAGAAATCGAAGGAACGCGCCGCACTTCGCCGCTACTTATTACGACCAAAATACTTTTTGCCATACTGCCGTCGATCAAGGCTAATATATTTTTTGCCTCCCTACTGCGTAAATCCGTTTGATAACTCCGCGACGGATATTTAGACTTAAATCGGTTTTCCCAGACGGGCGCCGGCCTCCTATGAACAAAAGCACAGGCGCTTTTGTTTTCGGTTGCGAGTTGTGCCATGCTTAACGACGTTCGGCGACTAACATCTCGGACAGGCTATTTCCACAAAGCACACACTTCAAAGAGTAGCCTGTCCGAGCCATCATCATAAATTCTCAATCAAGACCCTATAAGAACATCGTCACGCCCCGATAGCTCGTCAAACTCAAACGTCCGAGCGAACGTTACGACGGAAAGTTGAAGACTAAGGAGCACTTCTTTCAAGGAGAAAAAATGAGCCTGAGAGATTCCCGTGCGATCAATTATCCATTCGGCCGCGGTCTTCCGTTTTGTTTATGCCTGTTGCTGCTGCTCTGTTTGGCGGGCGCGGCGCGCGGCAATGCTTTGAAAAGCCACTTCGCCAAGTACGGCCGGACGAAGGTTCATTATCAATCGAGCGGCAAAGGTCAAGAGGCTTTAATCTTCGTTCACGGCTGGACGTGCGATGCGAATTTTTGGCGCGGGCAAGTGGGAGCATTCCCGGCAACGCGCGTCGTCGCACTCGACCTGCCGGGACACGGCCGCAGCGACAAGCCGCGTGTGGATTACACGATGGACTATTTCGCGCGCTCCATCGAAGCGGTGATGCGAGATGCGGGAATCAAACGCGCGGCGTTAGTCGGCCACAGTATGGGAACGCCGGTCATCAGACAGTTTTACAGGCTCTACCCGGAGAAGACTCTCGGCCTCGTGATCGTAGACGGCGCGCTGCGGCTCATGTTGCCGAAGGAGCAGATGGAGCAGTTTGCCGGACGGCTGCGGAACGATTACCGTGCCGTTGCGCCGCAGATGGTTGACGGGATGCTGATGCCGTTAAAGATCCCGACGCTGAAAGGCGAAATCCGCCGGGCGATGCTCTCGACGCCGGACTATGTCGCGATTAGCGCAATGGAAGGCATGAGCGATGAGAAGGTCTATGAAAAGGATGGGATCAATGTCCCGCTGCTGGCGATACTGGCTAAGTCGCCGTTTTGGCCGCCCGATACGGAGCAGTTCCTGCGTACACTCGCCCCCCGGCTGGAGTTTTATCTGTGGCCTGATGTGAGCCACTTCCTAATGATGGAAAAGCCGCGGGAATTCAATCAAACAGTGCAAGCATTTCTGTCGAAAAACAGGCTGCTCCGGTGATACGAGCTCCGGGGAGGATCGAACTAAAGTCGCGTTTCAAATAGCAGGTTGCTTGCGATACATGGTCGAAACGGTCTGAACCTCGCCCCCGTCGTCGCCGGACTACCTCATTGCAGAGAACTCAATACACAGCCTTGTCCCGGTTTATTCCAACCGGACAAACTTGAACCGGGTGACATCTCTTCGTACCGGGAGAACAAATGAAAACCATAAATATTTTCCGTCTCACGATAGCTGTTGTGCTATGCGCCTTCACGGTTGTCACGGGACAGGCGCAGGTAACTGCCATTAAAGCCGGAAAGGTGGTTGACCCCGAAACCGGCGCGACCGCCGTCAATCAAATAATTCTGGTCGAGGGGCAAAATATCAAAGCCGTCGGCGCGGATGTAAAAATTCCGACGGGCGCGGTCATTATCGATTTGTCCAAGCTCACCGTGCTGCCGGGACTTTTCGACGCCCACACGCATTTATGTATGAACATGCGGCATAAGCGCGACGCCGGCAACTATTATATTACGACGCTGCTGGATTCAAACGCTTTCCGCGCTATCGAAGGCGTGGCGAATGCTCGTTCGATGCTCGAATACGGTTTTACTACCGTGCGGGACATCGGCAACGCAGGCAATTACGCCGATACCGATCTGCGTCGCGCCATCGAGCAGGAGATCGTCCCCGGCCCGACGATCATCAACGCCGGACGCATCATCGCGCCTTACGGCGGACAGTTTCAGATGCAGCCCGACAAGCCCGAACTCGGCAATCCCGAATATCTCTATGCCGATACGCGCGACGAGTTGAAAAAAGCCGTGCGCCTGAACATTCATTACGGGGCGCGGGTGATCAAAATCGTCGTTGACGACCAGCGTTATATTTATTCGGTTGACGACATCAAGTTTGTGATCGAAGAAGCGCGCCTCGCAGGCCTCAAGGTGGCGGCGCACTGCTGGACTGAACAAGGCGCGCTGAATGCGGTGAATGCCGGAGTTGATTCAATCGAACACGGTGTGAGAATGTCGAACGAAGCGATGCAAATCGCCAAAAGCAAAAACATCGCGCTCGTGCCGACGCCTTTCACCGAAATCGATGCACGCGAAAACGGCCAGCCGGGCGGCAATCGAGAGACGAATCAACAACTCTTTATCGACCCGGTCAAACGCGCATATAAAATCGGCATGCCGCTGGTCTTTGGCCCCGACGTGATTTTCTCGACGAAAGAATACCCGCGCGGACGCCTGTCGATTGAAACCATTGATGATTGGAAAGAAGCAGGCATTCCGCCGCTCACGATTTTGCAAGCCTTAACAGTAAATGCGGCAAAATTGTTAGGCGTTGAGAAGACCCGCGGGGCGTTGCGTGTCGGAATGCGCGCCGACATCATCGGCACGCCGGAGAATCCGAATGATAATATTCAAACTCTGCAACGAGTTTCTTTCGTCATGAAGAACGGCAAAATATTCAAACAAACAAAATAGGCTATGTTCTACGAAGGGGACATGTCGGGAAACAACCCGTCCGACGCCTCGGCCGCCTGAGATGTTTTCTTCGACTACCTGCCCCCAACTCGCCTGAGCGGTTCAAGCGCGAACTCTCACACAGCGACGCTTCGGGCGGGGGCAAGCCGCGCCCAATCAACGGAGACGTTACCGGAACGCGAAGTGATCAATAAAACGCTCACCCTCGACCCGAATTCACGCGTCGAGGTTAGTGGGATCGCCGGGCCGGTCAACATCGAGACCACTGACGGCAACGCGGCGCAGGTTCATATCGTGCGCATGGCGCAGACCCAACGCGAGCTTCGATGCTACGAGACGCTCGTCAAGAGTGCGTCGAACAGTCTGAGCGTGCGGCACAACCAGCATTCACAACGTCCGGATTGCGACAGCATCAGGAGTCGCCGGCAAGTGACCTTAAAGCTGCCGCGCACGGTCGAACTCGATCTGTCTTTCATCGGCGGCGAAGTCAACGTCGGCGAGATCGAGGGCGTGGTTCGTCTCACCAATATCGTCGGTCGCGCCGTGGTCGCGCAGGCACAGGCGGCGGAGATTAATGCGCTGGCGAATGGCTTATCGCTGACGCTCGCGCGGGTCGGCGACCGCGGCATTCGCATCCGCAGCATCGTCGGACTCGTCGAACTCAAGCTCGCCCGCGACCTCAACACCGAGCTGCGTTTCGATAACGTCATCGGCTGCGGGCGGAGCGTTTCCCCCGACCTGACCGTGACGAGAGCGGGCGGCGCGTATCGCGTGCGCGCCGGTTCGGGCGGCGCGCTCATCTCGGTGTCGGGCATTAACGGCAACGTCCAACTGGGGCGCGTCTAGTTTGTTTAAGTTAAGGAGCAGGGAGATTTTCTCGACCACGGGATAGTTGAATCTTCACTCTCACGCACCAGACCCGGCGGCGATTCCGACGGGTCTCCGGTGACCGGCATGCGGTCAACGCCCGGTCTGAATCGTTGAACCTGTCCGGCGAAGCCAAGTCCTATTTTTGCCGACGCCTGAAGTACGGAGCCTTCGGGTCGACATTATCTTGATAGTATCCGAACTGCGTCGCCTGTTGAGGCTTAAGGATTTTTTTGCAACACTATCGTCGGTAAGTTAGCGTGGAAGGAAACGACTGATGACAGAAAAGAATTCTGCGGTGGAGATGGAAGGTAACGGGCACGCGCCGGCGACGGACGCGGCCGGAACGAAACGCCGAAAGCCGGGGCAAGCGAAGGCTGATAAGGTGGCTGCGGAAATTGAGCAATACCGCGCGCGCCTGACAGCCAATGAGGAACGTCTGCGCACCGGACAGGCGGTGGACGGGACGCCGCTCACAGACCTCCAGCGCGCGAACCTCGCGGAGGTTATTGCCCGCCAGCGAGCGCGTCTTCTCGAACTCTCAAGTTAGGCCGGGAGATCGCAGGCCGCCGCGTTTGCAGCTGACCAACCTTTCCGCCTCCTCCTGCGGCGACGCCTCACCTCCGGGGCAGGCCGCAGTTTGTGATTGCGGCAATAGATACTCGAAGTTCGAAAAGCGCGTGTGCGGACACTTCTTCGCACGGGCTTTTTGGAGTTCAATCCCAAAGATTCAAATGCCCCGGCTCCGGCGGATCGTGCGGGGTTCCGACGACATCGGAAAAAGATATTCGGCCTGCCGAGATGAATTGATTTCCCGCCGCTGGTTTCATCCCGGAGACACTCTACTCTTGCCACCCCTTCCTACCTGTCTGTAATATCTGTGGAAACTTGCAGCGATGTTTGTGATCGGGATGAGTAAATTTATGCCGAAGAATTGAATCTACGTTTGGCAGCGGGCGCAAGTGTTGCGCCACGGATGTTATCGCCAGCGGCTCGCCGTCTAGCCCTCCTTCTTTGCGGGGGCTGTCCGGCCTCCCGCGCATCAGAATACTTTTATCCACGAAGCGGAATGCTTGAATGAGAGCTTTCCGCGACGCCGGTCTTGATTCGCGCTCAGGAAGATTCTTTCCCGCTCCGTCGGAAGAATCGTGCCGGGGCTTTGACCGCCCGTTCGAGTAGGGGGACGGACGGAACCTTGAATGAGGACATCGATATGAGCAAGGCAGAACCGCACTCGAAGTCGTTCGATGCGGACACGCTGGACGGGATCATCGGCGAGGTTGTTTCTCCCGTTGCAGAAGAGATAGATCGCACAGGGGCTTTCCCCCGCGCCGCCCTCGACGCACTGGGGCAGGCAGGCCTTCTGGGGTTAATCAGTTCACGGGACGTTGGAGGGCTTGGAGAATCGCATCGCGCGGCGGCGTTGGTCGTCGAGCGTCTCGCCGTGGCTTGCGCTTCCACCGCGATGGTGGTCTGTATGCACTACGCCGGGACGGCCGTGATCGAAGCCTCAGGGTCTCTGTCGCTTCGAGAGGCGATTGCGCGCGGCGAGCACCTCACCACACTGGCTTTCTCGGAGCAGGGATCGCGCAGCCACTTCTGGGCTCCGACGAGTACGGCGCGTCGAGCCGAAAACGGCGTCCTGCTCGATGCTCGGAAAAGCTGGGTCACTTCTGCCGAGCAGGCGGATTCTTATGTCTGGTCAAGCCGCCCGCTGTCGGCTGAGGGACAGAGCACTCTCTGGCTCGTCCCGGCGGATACCGCCGGTCTATCCGTTCCATTTCGATTTGACGGGCTGGGACTACGGGGCAATCATTCTTCTCCCGTGACCGCCGAAGGGGTGTCGGTGCCCGCGGAAAACATGCTCGGCGCAGACGGCGACGGCTTCAACCTCATGATGGGGATCGTGCTCCCTTACTTTCAATCCATGAACGCCGCTTTCTCGGTCGGGACGATGGAGGCGGCGACGACGAAGGCCGTCCGGCACGTAACCGGCGCGAAGTTCGAGCATCTGGGACAGTCGCTCGCCGACATGCCGACCATCCGCGCCTATCTCTCGCGCATGCGCATCAAGACGGACATGAGCCGCGCCCTGCTGCTCGATACCCTCGCCGCGCTCGAAGCGGGGCGTGAAGACGCCATGCTGCGCATTCTCGAAGTCAAGGCCGCCGCCGGGGAAGCCTCCACCGAGGTGACGGACTTAGCCATGCGCGTCTGCGGCGGGGCGGCATTCCGAAAGGAGGTCGGGGTGGAACGCAACTTCCGTGATGCGCGTGCGGCGACCGTGATGGCTCCCACGACCGACGTGCTCTACGATTTCATCGGCAAGGCCGTCTGCGGAATCCCCCTGTTCGGTTAATAGAAAGGTATAACTTCAATGAGTAATTCTGAGATTCTGCTCCTCGGAGCGGTGGCCTACGACCCGAAGGTGGTGACTATCTGGGAAGGCTTCAAAGCATATTTCCACCGTCACGATCTCGCGTTCGACTACATCCTTTATTCCAACTACGAGCGTCAGGTCGAGTCTCATCTGAAGGGAGATTTCCACGTCGCCTGGAATTCGCCGCTCGCATGGATTAGAACCCGGCGGCTGGCAAGCGCGCACGGGCAAACAGTCCACGCGCTCGCCATGCGCGACACGGATCAGAACCTCACCTCCGTGATCGTCGTGCGAAACGATTCCGGCATCCGGTCGGTTGCCGACCTGCGCGACAAGAAAGTGGCCGTGGGCGCTGTTGACTCGCCGCAGGCCACGCTCCTCCCCCTCTCCCATCTACGCGCGCAAGGGCTGACACCCGACGCCGACTTCGAGGTCGTCCGCCACGATCTGCTCGGAGGAAAGCACGGCGACCACATCGGAGGGGAACGCGATGCCGCGCGCTCGCTCATCTTGGGCGAAGCGGATGCCGCCTGTATGATCGACGGCAACCATCTGCTGTTCATCACAGAGGGAACTCTGCCCGCGGGCGCAACGCGAGTTCTGTCCCAGACCGGAACTTATGATCACTGCAATTTGACTGTCGGCGCGTTTGCGCCGAGCGGGCTGGTGGAACGCTTTCACCAACTCTTGATGGGGATGTCTTACGATGATCCGGAAGTGAGGCCGCTCCTCGATCTGGAAGGTCTCAAGGCGTGGCGCGAAGGTCGCGTGGAAGGGTATCAGGCTCTTGAGCGGGCGGTGGATGAGATGAGGTTCTATGACCGAGACGGAAACATCACAGTCGCAGATTATAGATATTGAAGACCTCGGTTTTGATCGCGGCGCACACCTCTTGATCAAGAAAGCTCTGGGCGGTGTTTCGGTCGGGGGTAAGATTGGGGTCAGAGGATGCGCCCCGGACGTGGCGATCCATTTGCGCGGCTGGTGCCGCTCGCAGGGGCACGAGATCGTCTGGCCGGAACATGGTGCGGGCGGCGATACGACCCGGTCGCCGTCTGCGTCTCCCTTGGTGGCGTGGGTGATCCGCGGCTCCGCAACCACCGGCCGATGGCGTTATGCCGAGACGGCGGGCGCAACCGACCCGCGACAAACGGATGCGGTGGTTGACCGCCCCCCGGCCAGATGGGGGCTGGCGGCGCGCGGCGCGCGGGTCGAGGCCGGCGCGCCGGAGTTTCACTTCAGGCTCAATTCCAAGGAGGAAGTGTGGGCTGAGAGTGTGCCGCGTCTCTACCTGCAAGCGGCGGCGGCGCAGTGGAATCCGGCTACTGCGATTGACTGGGACGCGCCCTGCGAACTTCCGTCCGAGATAGAGTCGGCGGTCGTTCAAGTGATGACCTATCTGATCGAAAATGAGATCGCCGCCCTCCTGATCCCCGCGAAGTTTCTGGCGCAAGTGCACCCGCACTTCCGCGAGGTGATGCAACTGCTGGCTATTCAGGTTGCCGATGAAGCGAGGCACGTGGAAGTCTTCACCCGCCGGGCTACGCTCCGTCACAAAGGAGAATTGGGTCT
>DASQNL010000391.1:0-4176 GCA_035644995.1 Pyrinomonadaceae bacterium
GGTTCCTCCTTAAAGATCATCATGAGGTTGATATGTGCGCCTTGAGGAGAGCCGGCGCGTGGGCGCGGAGAGGAGAGCGCCCTCTCGTCTCCGCGCCCTGACGATTTCTCACGTCAATTCGATTTGCAAGCGCGATGCCAACGCCGCCGCCTGCGCCGCGCGCGGCCGCAAACCTCGCGCCGCCATGAACTTTACCCGCCGCTTCGATTCACGCGCGGTCGGGCGAAGCGCGCGGAGTTCGTCCGAATTTTTGAAGATTTCCAATCTGCTGAACCGCCTCGCCAAGGGCGCCTGTTTCGTCACCTGTTGGCGGGCAGGGCGCGGATGGCGCGCATGCGTTTGACGATCTGGTGAGAGATGTCTTCGGCGGCGACGCGGCCGTTAATGGCGACGACCTTGCCCTTCGCCACGACGATGCTGGATTCGGGTTCCACGATGCTGAAGATATAGTTGAGCGCGGTCTTCTTGATCTCCAGCACGAGGTCGGCGCGTTCGGGGTTCTTCACGATTGAGAGTTGCCATTGGCCGAACTCCGGGAGCTTGTCGAGTTTGTATTCGAGATAGTCGGCGTTGAGGTGCCGGTTCGGGCTGATGTAGATGGTGCGCGCGGCGCGCAGGATGTCGGCCGGTGTGTCGTCGTGCGCGCCCCTGCCGGTCATCGTGCGCGTGCCAGCGGCGGCGGGAGACGCGTCCGAGTCCTGAGAGACGCGATCCGCCGCGCGCGACGTTTGCGCGGGCGCGCCCGCGACGCAGGCAAACAGCATGACGAGCGAGAGCGCAGCGCGGCGAGAGCAGAGAGTGTTCGATATTTTTCGCATGAAACTTACGCTCCGTTGACCTGTGAAATTATTCCGACCGTCGCGCTTCGCTATGGCAACGCGTATGCCGCGCGCGGCCGGGCGATAAAAGCCGCGCAAGCCGGAGAGCGAGACGGCTGCGCCGCCGTGCGCGCCCGTCACTTGAAAGAAAATCGCGGCGGCGGTGGTCGGCGGGCGATTAGCCGGAGGCCATTTTCCTCTTGACGGACGGGCGGCGCGCGTAGAAGATGACAGCACCCGAGCCGCGAGATAGCTTTTCCACGTCAGTTAAACTGAGACCGTCCCCGACTGCTCAATTGAATTCACATGGACGATCCGTCGAAGAACCGGACAGAGGCGACGAATGCGCCAGCGGAGACGAACGCACGGCCAACGTCGGGAGCGTTGCGCGCGGGCGCGCACGGCGAGAGCGCGGCCGCCCTGCGCGGCGTGGTCGAGATGGTGCGGCGCGTGATGCGTTCGGACACGGCCAGCATCGCCACGTTCGCCACCGCCGAGGGCACGATCACATGGAAGGCGACGAGCGGCTTCAACTCTCTCAAAGGCGTGGACGAAGAGATCGTCAACCCGCTGCGGGGCATGTTCGCGGAACAGGCCGCCTCGGCCGCCGACATGACGATCATCGAAGTGCGCAACGTGGGCGGCGAGCTTCCCGCCAGCGAGTTTCCGCTGCATAGCGCGGAGGGCTTGCGCGATCTCGCGCTCGTGCGCCTGCGCGCGCGCGGCGAAACGCTAGGGCTGCTCGGCATCGGCTACCGCACCTCGCACCGCCTGACCGCCGACGAAAAGGAGTTGCTCGAAAGCCTCTCGGAGATGGCCGCGCTCGCGCTCGACAATGCGCGCCTGCTGGAAACCGTCACCACGGGCAAAAAAATCTGGGAGCAGACCTTCGACGCGATGCCCGACGGCATCATCGTGCACGACGCCTCCTTGCGCCTCACGCGCTGCAACGCGATGGCGGCCGAGATGATGGGCTTCGAGCAACCGTCCGAAGCCATCGGCCTCGGTTGCAATGTGGCCTTCGCCCGACTCTTCGGCGAGCGCGCCGCCGCCTTTCACCTGAACTCGCGCACGGCGGGCGCGCCCTCGTCTTTCGAGATTCAAGCCGAGGACGGGCGGCGTTACCTCGTCGCGGTTGCGCCGCTCGACGGGGCGGAAGGCGGGGGCGGTTCGAGCGTCATCACCTGGAGCGACGTGACGCAGATTTCGGAGATGCAGGAACAACTCTCGCGCTCGCGCCGCCTCGCCACCGTCGGCCAACTCGCCGCCGGGGTCGCGCACGAGATCAACAACCCGCTGGCCGCCATCACGACCTGCGCCGAGGCCACGCTCCGCGATATACGCTCCGCGCCCGACCTCGCGGCAATCGCCACGGAACGCTCCTGGAATTTTTACCTCGAAGAGATCGTGCGTCAGGCGTTGCGCTGCAAAGCGATCACGCGGGGCTTGCTCGATCTCTCGCGCCAGCGTCGGGCGCGCCGCGAGCCGTGCGACATCAACGCGCTCGTCGAACGCGGCGTGCTGCTGCTCTCGCAACGCGAAGAGGCGCAGGGCACGCCGGTTTCGACCGAACTCGATCCGCAGATCGGCGAAGTGGCGACGGACGAAGTGCTGGTGCGCCAGATTCTCGACAACTTGTTGACGAACGCGCTCGACGCCGTGGAAGGCAACGGCTCGATCAGCGTCTCGACCGCGCTCGAAGGCGAGCGCGCCCGCATCGAAGTGGCCGATACGGGCGCGGGCATTTCGGCCGAGATGCTCGTGCGCATCTTCGACCCGTTCTACACCACGAAAGAGGCGGGACGAGGTTCGGGACTCGGTCTCGCCATCTCGTCCACGCTTGCCGAAGCCCTCGGCGGCGCGCTCACCGTCGAATCCAAACTCGGCGCGGGCAGCCGCTTCCGCCTCTGGCTGCCGCGACACGCGCCGGAAACAAGGGATGAGGGATGAGGGATGAATCAGGAATTATGTAGTTGATGTGTATCATCGGAAGCGAGTTAGATGAAACAAAATGATCTAAGAGTAAGGACTAAAGTGTTCGCTCTCAGAATCATAAAACTCTATGCGGCTTTGCCTCAAAATGTGGAGGCGCAGATTGTGGGCAAACAAGTCCTGCGTTCGGGGACATCCGTGGGAGCGCATTACCGCGAATCATGTCGGGCAAAATCGAATGCGGATTTTATCAGTAAGGTTGAGGGTGGGCTGCAAGAACTTGAAGAAACCCTCTACTGGTTGGAACTACTCTCCGAGTCTAAAATTTTTGCTGAAGAACGGATTAAACCACTCCGTGAAGAAACGGAAGAATTGATCGCCATGTTTGTCACAATGGTTAAGAATGTCAAAAACAAAGAGGGGAGATTCAAATAATGACTCGAAGGTTTTTATTCATCCCTCATCCCTCATCCCTCATTCCTTAAGAACATGACTAGAAAGATCAGCGTCCTCTTGGTTGATGATGATCCTCTGTTGCGCAGGCTCGTGACGGAGCAGTTGGCGCGTTCGGGTTTCGAGATGGCGGCGGCCGTGTCGGGCGAGGAGGCCGTCGAGGCGTTGCAGGCGACGGACTACGATGTCGTGCTGCTCGACATGCGCATGAACGGCATGAGCGGCATCGACGCGCTGCGCGAGATCAGGCGGCTCGACGACCCGCCCGAAGTGATCATGCTCACCGCCGACACGTCGCTCGGCTCAGGCATCGAGGCGATGCGGCTCGGCGCGTATGACTACCTGACCAAGCCCGCCACGCTCGACGAGATGGAGGCCGTCATCCGCAAGGCCGACGAGAAGCGGCGGCTCGTCAGGCAAAACGCGGGCTTGCGCGCGGCGGCGACGCGCGGCGCCGCGCCTTCGGGAGAAGAGAGCGCGCACACGCTCGTCCACGCGAGCGAGGCGATGCGTGGCCTCGTCTCCATCGCGGAGGCGGCGGCTCGTCTGGATTCGACCGTCATCCTCACGGGCGAGTCGGGCACGGGCAAGGACGTGCTCGCGCGTTTCATCCATTCGCGGAGCGCGCGCGCCGATGCGCCGCTCATCACGATCAACTGCGGCGCGTTGCCCGAAGCCCTCTTCGAGTCGGAGTTCTTCGGCCACGAGCGCGGCGCGTTCACGGGTGCGACCGCGATGAAGCGCGGCCTCATCGAAGCGGCCGACGGCTCGACGCTCTTTCTCGACGAGATCGGCGACCTGCCCGCGCCCATGCAAGTCAAACTTTTGCACTTCCTCGAACAGGGACGCTTCCGCCGCGTCGGCTCGACGCGCGACCGCGCCTCCGACGTGCGCATCATCGCCGCCACCAACCGCCGCCTCGCCGAAGACGTGCAGCAGGGACGCTTCCGCATAGACCTCTTCTATCGTCTCA
>DASQNL010000392.1:0-2409 GCA_035644995.1 Pyrinomonadaceae bacterium
TCGACCGTCTCGCAAAAGGCCGCGCTCGCCGCGTGGACGGATGAGGCCGAAGCCGCGCGCGCCGAGACGCGCCGCATCTTTCGCGCGCGCCGCGACGAGCTTATGACGCTCATCACGAACGAGCTAAAGCTGCGGGCGGTCGCGCCCGAAGGCGCGTTCTATTTGATGTTGGACGTGAGCGCACACGGGCGTTCGCTGGAAGTGGCCGAGCTGCTGCTCGCGCACCGCGTCATCACCGTGCCCGGCGCGGCCTTCGGCGCGGAGGGCGAAGGCTACCTCCGCCTCTCCTTCTGCGCCGACGCGGCGACGCTCGCCGAAGGCGTCAGGAGAATCAAGACAGCGTTGGAACAGAGATGAGAGATCAGAGGTCAGAGGTCAGAGGTCAGAGGTTATAGGTCAGAGGTCGGAGGTCAGAGGTTATAGGTCAGAGGTCGGAGGTTAGAGGTTAGAGGTTGGAGCTTGGAAGCTGCTTGAATGAGTCCCGTGAGGGACGATTGATAATAGCCCGGCACTTTAGTGCCGGGGACAAGACAAGTTGAAAGATAATGAGAGAGTCCCGGAGGGACGATTGAATAGTGATAAACCTTCACTCGTCCCCACGGGACTCCGGTAAAAGAATCATTAACGATCCCCGGCCATAAATGACCGGACTATTCTCAACTGTCCCTACGGGACAAAAACAGTTGAACTTTTAAGACAGTTTCTTAAAGGTCGGAGGCCGGAAGAAAACAGCCTTCACCAACCTCTAACCTCTAACCTCTAACCTCTAACCTCTAACCTCTCTTTCAGGAGTTGTGATGAGCAAAAAATTTCGCGTCGGCATACTCGGTGCGACGGGCACGGTCGGGCAGCGTTTCGTGGAACTGTTGGAGGGACATCCACAGTTTGAAGTGACCGCGCTGGCGGCCTCGGATCGTTCGCAGGGGAAACCTTACCGGGAGGCGTGCGCGTGGCGTCTGCCGTGCGAGATGCCCGCGCGCGTCGCCGCGCTCGTCGTGTCCGCGCCGCAGCCGCCGCTCGACTGCGACCTCATTTTTTCCAGTCTTCCCGGCGAGATGGCGCGCGCGACGGAAGACGCCTTCGCGCGCGCGGGCTACCCCGTCATCAGCAACTCGTCGGCCTTCCGCATGGACGAGGACGTGCCGCTCCTCATCCCCGAAATCAACCACGAACACCTCGCGCTCATCGACACCCAACGACGCACGCGCGGCTACGAACGCGGCTACATCGTCACCAACCCGAACTGCTCGACCATCATGCTCGCGCTCGCGCTCGCGCCGCTCCACGCGCGCTTCGGCGTCCGTTCGTGCGTGGCGACGACGATGCAGGCTCTCTCCGGCGCGGGCTATCCCGGCGTGGCGTCGCTCGACGTGGCGGATAACCTGCTGCCTTACATCGGCGGCGAAGAGGAGAAGATCGAGAGCGAGACTTTGAAGATTCTGGGTCGGATGGCGGAAGCGCGCGTGGAACTCGCCGACATGCGTGTGAGCGCGCAGTGTCATCGCGTCAACGTGTCGGACGGCCACTTCGGCGCATTGCGCGTCGAGCTCGTGCGCGCGGCCGGGTTGGAAGAATTCACGGACGCGCTCGCTTCGTTCAGCGCGCTCCCGCAGGAGCTTCGGCTGCACTCCGCGCCCGCCCACGCCATCATCGTGCGCGACGAGCAGGATCGCCCGCAGCCGCGCCTCGACCGCGACGCGGGACGCGGCATGAGCGTCAGCGTCGGGCGCATCCGCCGTGATGCCGTCATGGACTATCGCTTCGTCGCGCTCAGCCACAACACCGTGCGCGGCGCGGCGGGCGCGGCCATTCTCAACGCGGAACTGCTGGTCGCCACAGGCCGCCTCGTCTAACGGCGCGCTTCCGCTTTCGACTTCATAAAACTCGACACTTCACGCACGAACCGCTCCGGCATCTCTTCTTGCGGGAGGTGCCCGCAATCGTCGAAGACGACGAGTTGCGATTCCTTGATCCGCCCGTGCAGCCGCCGCCCGTCTTCCAACAAATTCAGGCGATCCTCCGCGCCCCAGATCAGGAGCGTCGGCTGTCGGATTTGATCCAGCCCGCGTTCGATCCGCGTGTAGTCGCGCCCGTCGCGCACGAGCCGCGCCGCGCGTTGCCCGTTGCGAGTGCGGAGCGGGCGGTAATAGGCCGCGACGCGTTCGTCCGTCACCTTCGACGCGTCGTGGAAACTTTTGCGCAAGCCCTCGCGCACCAGCGAGTCGGAGGTGAGCGCGAGCGCGGCCGACGCCCCGCCGATGTAAGGCCAGCGCACGTAGGCGGGCGCGAGCGAGCCGCCGCGCGTCTCCGTGAAGGCCGACGAGCCGACGAGGATCAGGCCATCCACGCGCTGCGGGTAATTGATCGCACCCGCGAGCGCGACCGCGCCGCCCATCGAACTGCCGCACA
>DASQNL010000393.1:0-5627 GCA_035644995.1 Pyrinomonadaceae bacterium
CGGGCGCAGGGTTTCTCGCGGGCGAATCTATGGAGCCTGTGTCCGACGCGGAACTGCGCCGCCTCCGCGTCGCCTGCTACGCGGACGACGGGGCGGTGCGGGCATCTGAAGAGACGCGGCGAGCGGTTGAGTCGGCCGCACGCGCGCTCGCCGCCGTCGGAGTGGAGACGGTTGACTCGCGCCCGCCTGAGGTGTCGGGGGCGACCGATTTATGGCTCGCGCTTTTTCCGCGCGCCGTCGGCGAGATCGTGCGCGCCGAGTATGCGGGGCGCGAAGAGTTGGCGGGCGCGGCGGCGGGCGCGATCCTGCGGCGCGCAGAGAGGGCGTCCGAAGTCGAGAACGAAAACAACTTCGACGCGTGGGCGGAGCGCGGACGCCTGCGCGCATCGCTGCTGGAACGCATGCGCGAGACGCCTCTGTTGCTCGCGCCGGTGGGGGCGGTGGCGGCCTTCGCGCACGGCGCGCGTCAAGTCGAGGTTGACGGAGAGATGGTCAACGCGTTCCGCGCCTTCGGCTATGCACAGGCATGTAACGTGTTCGGGCTGCCCGCGGCGTGCGTTCCCGCCGGTCGCACGCGCGAGGCGCTGCCCGTCGGCGTGCAGCTCATCGGGCGGCCATTTCAAGAGCGATTCGTCCTGGCCGCCGCGCGCGTCGTCGAGTCCGCGCTCGGCGGGTGGCAACCGCCGCCCGTCGCGCTTCCATCCGGCGGCGCGAATCCGCTATAGTCTGCGCGCACAACTTCTGCCGGCGATCCGCCGCGTCACCTTGTCAAAGCGTCTAGCTCAACTTCGGAGGCATACACATGGAATTCTTTTTCTTGACCTTCCTGATCATCATCGGCATCTTCCTGCTCGTCGTCGCGGCGAAGACCATCAAGATCGTCCCGCAGGCGACCGTGCTGCTCATCGAACGGCTCGGCAGTTTCAACCGCCTTGCGGGCAACGGCCTCAACATCATCATCCCTTTTCTCGACAAGCCGCGCGGCGTCTACTGGACGAACGTGCGCCCCGGCCTCACCTCGATTGACCTGCGCGAGCAGTACATAGACTTGCCGCCGCAGCCCGTCATCACGCGCGACAACGTGACCATCCACGTCGATTCGGTCGTCTACTGGCAGGTGATGGATCCGATCAAGGCCGTCTACGAAGTGACCGATCTCGTCGGCGGCCTCGTGCAGTTGACCATCACGGGCATGCGCTCGGTGATGGGCGAAATGGACTTGGATCACACGCTCTCCTCGCGCGACCAGATCAACGCCAAGCTGCGCTTGATTCTCGACGAGGCGACCGACAAGTGGGGCGTGAAGGTGACGCGCGTTGACGTGAAGAACATCAACCCGCCCGAAGACGTGCGCCTGACGATGGAGAAGCAGATGACGGCGGAACGCAACCGCCGCGCGCTCGTCTTGCAGGCCGAGGGCGACAAGCAGGCCGCCATCACGCGCGCCGAGGGAGAGAAGCAGGCTTCCGTCACGCGCTCGGAGGGCGAGAAGCAGTCGGCGATCCTGTCGGCCGAGGGCGCGGCGCAGGCGCGCTTGAAGGCCGCCGAAGCCGAGGCCGAAGCCATCGAGCGCATCGGTCAGGCGATGTTGAATCAGGGCGACTCGGCGCAGTATCTCATCACGCAACGCTACATCGAGAGTTTCAAAGAGATGGCGCGGGGCAATAATACGAAGGTCATCTTCATGCCGATGGAGACTTCGGCGATGCTGTCGAGCGTCGGCGCGATCAAGGAGATGTTCGCCGAGACGGGCGAGCGCAGCCAGCGCAAAAACGAGGGCAACAACCCGCCCCCGCCGCGCCAACTGCCGACGTAATCCGGTAGGCCGAATGGTAGTCAGCGAGAGGCGGGCGGGCGCCGAATTTCATCTCATAAATTTGAAATTCGACGCCCGCCTGCCTCTCGTTTCATATTTCAAATTTGAAATTTCGCGTTCAACCGGCCGCCCCGGTTTTTAACTCGTGGCGCGAGAGCGGCGTGTAGCGCGAACCGCCCGCGCCGAGCCGGCTCTGCATGACGACGAACTCGCCCACGTCGAATGTCGCGGGCGCAAATTCCGTCTCGCCGTGAATTTTGGCGACGTGGCGCGCGGCGGCGTTCGCCACGCGGATGCGCGCGATGGTGATGTGCGGGCGAAAGGGACGCGCCTCGCGGGGAAAGTTTTCGCGCTCGCATTCCGCTTCGAGTCGCTCTTGAAGTTGCGCGAGACGATTCGTGTCATCATGCAGCCCGAGCCAGAGCACGCGCGGGTTGCCGCGCGCGGGGAACGCCCCGGCCTCCCGCAGGCTCACTTCAAATTTACCGCCCGCCCCGGCCGCCCGGCCTGCCGCGCGCCTCAGAGCCTCCACCCGCTCCGCTTCGATCTCGCCCAGAAATTTCAAGGTGAGGTGCAGTTTCTCAGCCCGCTCCCAACCGATTTTGACCGCTCCCGGCGTCGCTTCGCGCAACCGCGCGACGTGTGCGGCGATGCGCGCGCGCACGTTTTCAGGTAGTTCCACGGCGCAAAAAATCCGCACTTGCTGTTTTGGTTCAAGTTCGCTCAAGGTTGTGCCCCGGAGTCAACCGGGGAGGGTTGACCGAATGTGAAGAGTTGGGAAACGGACTCGCGGAGGGGTCGCTCGCCCGGCCTGTTTCAAGCGCGCGTTAAGAAAATTTTAAGCCTCCGTAAACGACACGCGCGCCCGCAGTGCGCCGAACATTGTGCATTGGGGCATCGGGTAAATCAACGCGCGGGCATCCGAAAATTCGGATCGAAAGGCGCATCCGGCGAATAAAAAATGTAATGAACGAGATTAGATACTTTCATACAACGCACCGGCGAGAATATGAAACTAACTCCCTCGACTTGTTGTGCTCCCTAGATTTGTTTCGTCCTTTCCCGTCCACACGGGACGGCATCGGCGATTCGCAAGTTGAGGGGCGCGCTCGTCGTCAAACGGATGAGGGATGAGAGAAAATAAGCCTTCATCACAATTCATAGTATTCAACACGGAGGGATTAACTCACATGCGTAAAGCATTATTCACGGCTTTGTTCTTCGTCTTCTGCGCGCCGCTGGCGTTCGGACAGGACGATTTCCAGCGCGGCGAATTCGGCGTCATGTTCTCGCACAACCGCGTGGACACCGGCGGCGCGTTCAGCACGAACCCGAACGATACCGGCCGCGACGGCTTCCACGGCGTCAATGTCGATGCCGGGTACAACTTCAGCCGCTACGTGGGCGCGAAGGCCGACTTCTCGTATAACCAGAAATCACAGAATTTCGGCAGCCTCGTCCCCGGCGGCGAGACCGTTAACATTGACGCCAAACTGACGCAGTTCATGGGCGGCATCAAGATTCAGGATAACGCGACGGAGACCAGAGTTCGCCCGTTCGCGCAGGCGCTTTTGGGTCTCGGGCGCGTTTCGGTTGATGCAAGCGGAAACACGACCGGCTTGCCCGCGACCGGCCTCAGCCAGAGCGAGACGGGCTTGGCGGCGGCGATTGGCGGCGGCCTCGACATCCGCATTCACCGCAACGTCGATTTCCGCGCGATCAAGGTTGAATACAACCCGGTCAGAGTCGAAGGCGAGACGGACAACAACATCCGCATCGGCATCGGTCTCAACTTCCGCTTCTAAACAAAGCGGACACCTACGCGAAAGGGAACTGCCCGCGTCTCGACAAGAGGCGCGGGCAGTTCTGCTTTAACCGACTCTTCCGTGCCGGCGGCGGGCGCGCCCGGCCACTGCCGCGCGCATGTCCGAACACCCCTCTCTCAAACTCACTTCGACGCGGGCGCGAGCACGAGCGTCCGGCGCGTGCTCGCGGCGACCGCGCTCGCGCCGAACGGGAAGACGCGCGGGGTGACGGCACGCCAGTCCGCGAGTTGATCCGACCAGTGCGGGCTGGCCGGGTCGCCCGATACGCCGAGCGCGATGCCTTGCTGCGTCCGATCCCAATCGCTCAGGTCGGCGATGAGACGCATCGAGACGCCCGCGCCGACGTTGACGGTTGCGCCCGCGCTCCAACCGCTACCGGCCACCGGAAACGGCTCAATCGTAAATCGTCCGCCGATGAAGGGAATGACCGCGAGCGGATGCTGAAAACGCGCCGGGGAGTAATGCCCCCACGTCCAGCCGGATTCGTCCGCGCCGAGGCGTTTCGAGAGAGCCGCCCGCGCGTCCGCGAGGCAGGCGCGCATCAAGTCGGCGTAATTCTTGAACTCCTTCGGCAACCACTCGGCCGGACGCTCCGCCGCGACGCGATTAAAGAACAGGTCGTAGCTGCCCCAGCGAAACGAGCGCGCGCGCGCCTCGCCGAGCGCATCGTTGAGGATGCGCCGACGAAAGGCGATGCTCATCTCCGCCACGAGCGGCGCGACCGTCGAGTCCGTCGTCACGCGCCCGTCCCAACCGGCGAGAGCGGCTGTCGCCGCGCGCACCTGGTCGGCGTCCAACGTCGGCTGACCTGTCTTGTCGCCCCCCGGCGGGAGGGCGCGCAGAATTTGTGCGGCGGCGCGCGCGAAGCTCGTCCCGCCGATTGAGTACACGTCGGCCTGCACGGCGCGGTAGTCCTCAGCCGTCAACTTTTGCTTCCGGCTCAACAGATCGTGGATGCGACGCGAACGATAAGGCGCAGCCCATTCGTGCGTGAGATGATGCGGGTAGCTGTGCCCGACGACGCGGCTGTTGGCCGTGACGATCAAACCCGACGGCGGATCGTAGACGTGCGGCAGTTCGTCGAAGGGGATGAAGCTCGTCCACTCGCCCGCGTCGGTCGCGCCGTCGTAGGGCACGCTCCCGTCGCCGCTGCGCCTGACGGGAATCCGCCCCGCGCCGTAGTAGCCGATGTGGCCTGCGGTGTCGGCGTAGATGAAATTTTGCGTCGGGCCGCTGTAGCCGCCGAGCGCGTCGCGGAATTCGTTCCAGTCGCGCGCGCGGTTGATCTTGTAGAAGGCGTCAAACTCCGTCCGCTCCGCATCGAGCGCAGTCCAGCGCAGCGCGTAACGCTTGCCCTCGCGTTCGAGGATGACGGGGCCGTGGCGCGTCTCCGTCACGTCGAAGTTGACGGTCTCGGTCGAGGGGTCGGTCAGACCTTTGCGTACCTTGATCTCCTCGCGCCGCACCACGGCCTCGCGCAACCCCGCCGGAGTTTCGTAGAAATTCTTTTTGTCCGCGCTGAATCGTTCGAGATACAAGTCTTGCACGTCGGGGTCGAGGTTGGTCATGCCCCACGCGATGTGTTCGTTGTGGCCGATGATGATGCCGGGCGCGCCGGGCGCGGTGACGCCGGCAACGTGCAGGCCGGGCGCACTGAGGTGCGCCATGTGCCAGATGGAAGGCGCGGAGGCGGGCAGGTGCGGATCGTTGGCGAGCAGCGGCTTGCCCGAAGCGGTGCGCTTGCCGCTCGCGACCCAGTTGTTGCTCACGGCGCGCCCCTCCATGTACAGCCCGACGCGTTCGAGCGAACTTCTGTTCAAGGCCGCGATGCGCTCGACCTCCGCCGTTAAGTCGTCGCGCTCGCGCACGTCGAAGGAGGGGAGACCCGAAGCGGCGCGAGTTTGCGCCGCGCGAGATTTGGCGGGCGTCTTCCTTCTGTGGTTGGCCGGTGGCCGCGCCCGCTCGTGGTCGCTGCCGACGACGAT
>DASQNL010000394.1:0-4250 GCA_035644995.1 Pyrinomonadaceae bacterium
TCGCTGTCGGCATCGATGAATTCGGAGGTGTAGTCGCTGTTGCTGCCGGACGCGCCGGCGCGGGTGGCCGCGCAGTTGTTGTTGTTCCTCGCGCGGCACGTGATCAGGGAGTTGCCGATGAGCGTGATGTTGCCGCGCTCGTTCGTCACCGGGTTGCGACGCGTGAATGAGCGGATCACCTGCGCTTGCGCGGGCGTCGGCGCGGCGGCGCAGAGCAGGAGCATGGCGAGGCCGCACAGGAGCAGGCGCGGCAAGAAGACCGCGCCGCCGCCGCCCGCATGCCGCCCGCCGCCGGAGCTTGCCGTTGTTGTCGCCGCTACGTTCAACGAGGCTCTCCTTTTTCGTTTAGCTGCCTGACGGTTGTGTCGGGCGCGAGCAGCCCATCGGCGGCGGTGCCGAAGAGGTCGAAGAGGTTGGAGAGCTTGGTGGAGATGGTGAAGTAGAAGCCGCGCGGCTGCGAGACGACGAGCGCGCCGGGTTCGGTGGCCGAAGTGAAGTTGTAACCGATGCCGACGCGCATGTCGGCGAAGACCCAGTAGCCGAGTTCCGCGCCCGCCGAGGTGCGCGTCGTGTGCGTCACGGGTTGCGCCATCATGCGGACTTCGCCCGCCACGTCGAAGGCGCGGCGCAGACGCTTCTGCACGCGGAGTTGAGCGAGGTAGGTGAGAGCCGACGCGTTCATCAAACCTTCGCGGCTGTTCCCGCCGAACTTGAGGGCGGCGCGGCCGTAGATTTCCGTGTCCTTGAAAGGCTGCCAGAGTCCGTCGGTCGAGAGCGTGTCGGAGCGGTCGGTGACGGCGGCCTGCCCGCCGAGCGCGCTCTGCGTGAGCGAGCGGTGGGTGTAGCTGAAGAGGAGGGCGGTGCGGTCGGATTTAAGCGGGCGCAGGGCGAGGGCGACCGTGCCCTGCACCGACGAATTCTCGCGCCCCTCGAACTTGGAGCGCGCCGATTGGAAGCGCGCGAGCGTGGTCACGCCGTCGCCGAGGCGACCGGCCGCGCCGAGCGTGAGCAACTGGGCGAGGCCGCCCGTCTGGTTGCGCAACTCGTAGCGCGCCGCCGTGCGCAAATCTTTGGAGGGCAGGTAGGAGAAGCCGAACGAGCCGCCCGTGAAGCTCTGACCCGCGCCCGCGAGGTGGAAGCCATGCTCGAAGCCGAGGTCGAGCGACAGACGCTTCGAGATGGGCAGGCGATTCTGCAAACCGAGGACGGCGAAGCTGTCCGTGCCGTTGATGCCGTTCTCAAGCTGGTAGCGGCTGGAGACGTTCGTGTAGCGGCCGAGCTTCGTCTCGATGCCGATTGCAGTTTCGCGGCGCGAGCCGGTGGAGGCGAAGCCGGTCGCGGAGGTGTCGCTGATGGGGATGATGGGCGCGGAGGCGAGCCGCTGCGTAAAGAAGAGGTTCGCCCGCTCGCTCCACTTGTAGCGGGCGGCGATGGTCGTCTGGCTGGGGAAGGTCGGGTCGGCCTCGCCGAGGTTCTGTTCGCGTTTGACGGAGAGTTCGAGCTTGTCGGTCGGGCGATACTGCGCGCCGACGGTGACGAGGTTGGAACCGATCTGCTGGTCGTTCAAAGAATCGTTGAGGCGGCGATAGTCGTAACCGAAGAAGGCGTGCAGGCGGTCGCTGAAGGTTTCCGTCCAGAGCAGCGAGAAGGTGTTGCGCGAGTTGTCGACGTTCGCGGTGCGGTTGCGCTCGTTCAGGAAGCCGAGGCGAACGACGCGCGAGGCAGTGGGCTTGAGGTCGAGCGTCGCGCCCGTGCGCTGCGAGCCGGGAGCGACCGTCGCGCCGAAGGGGTTGAAGAAGCCTTCGTCGGCGCGCGCGTATTCGGCGCGCAGCACGCCCTCGTAGGCTTTGAGCGGCTGCACGAGTTCGAGGCGATAGGCGTTGCCGCCCGCGTGCCGCGTCTCGGCGTTGAAGATGTTGCCGCCCGTCGCCATGTCGCCGCGGCTCATCGCCCATTCGAATTTGAGCGAACCGCGATTCGGCAACGCTTGTTCGCCGTCGAGGCCGCCGAGCAGGTAAGAGCCGAACTCGTTCTGCTTCTGTTGGACGAGCGAGAGACCCAGGCGCAGGCCGAGGCGGTTGAAACGCTTCGAGGCGCGCCCGGTGTAGACGCCGGAGGACAGGCCGGCGGCGCGGTGCTCGTAGGTGACGACGAGTTGGACGAGATTGAGATCGTAGTCGAAGGCGGAGATGGGGCGCATGAAGAACAGTTGCCCGGTGAGCGGATCGAGGTTGTAGTCGAGCGAACGCAGGAGCGGCTCGCGCGAGATGATCCGTTCGGGGTTGCGGCGGTCGCGCACTTCGAGGGCGACGGTTTCGGAGCCGGGCAACACGTCCGGGTAAGAGAGGCTGATGAGGCCGATGCGCCCGGCCGGGAACACGTCGCGCGCGAAAGAGGTGTCGGGGCGCGCGCCCGTCACGGCGATGAAATCACCGTTGGAATTTTCCAGATGAACTTTCACGCCCGTCAGCTTGCGCGAGTAGCCGGCGAGTTGCGACTCGGAGAGTCCGGCCTCGAAGTCGCCGAACATGGCGTAGGAGCGATTGCGATCAAGGCGCGCGTAGAGTTTCGAGTTCGACTCGACATCGCTGAAGCGCGTCGAAGAGTCGCCGAAGATGGGATAGGCGCGCTCCAACGGGTCGGCTTGGAAGAGGCGGTCGCGCCCCTGCGTGCGGTTGAGCGAACGCTGGCTATCGTAGGCGAGCGTCAGGAGATTTTTGCCGAAGAACGAGCCGCGATAGAAAAACTCGATGTGGCTGCGCACGCGCGCGTCGTCGCCGCGCAGGGTGTTCTCAGGGGCGGCGCGGCCGATTGACGCTTCGGCGAGGCCGACGAGAATCGCGGGGCGGAGTTCGGCCGTGAAACGCAAACGATGCGCGGCGGTGATGTCGCCCGTCTGCGCTTGAATTTGAGCGACGCCCGCCGCGTTGTCCGAGACGAGCCGCACCGTCGCCTCGCCGCCGCGCAAACTCAAGACCACTTCACGCAACGTCGCATTCGGATTCTCGCCCGCGATCTGCTCCGACAGTTCCACCGACTTCGCGCGCGCGTCGTCCGCCGCATCGTTCGCGGCGGCGGCGGCGGGGCGCAGGAAATGGCCGCCCGAAGTGGTGACGGCGACCTGCCCGTCGGCCGCGGGGTTGTTCCACTGGTCGAAAGCGCGCACGCGCAGCCCGACCGAATCGCGCCCGCCCGCTTGCAGTTCGTCGCGCTCAAGCGTGAGTTCCAGACGGCGCGCCGCGCCGCGACCCATCACGTTCAGTTCGGCGGCGCGACCCGCCTTGCCCTCTGGGCTGACGGCGAAGGCGCGCACGTGGTTCTGGCCGGGGCGCACGCTCAAGCCGACGAAGGTGAAGGTCGCCACCTTGTTCTTGTGGTCGACGCGGCTGAGGCCGATATTCTTCTCGCCGACGTGCTGGCCGTTGACTTCCAGCGTCGCCGTCCAATCTTCCGCCACGCGCACCTCGACCTGCATCGCCGCCGACATGACGACCTCGCTCTGCGACGGGTTGACGATGAGCACGTCGCCCGGCGCGACGGCCGCCACCACTTCGTTCGCTTCCAACACATACGTGCCCGCCGAGAGGTCGCCCGAAAGTTTGGCCGTCTCTTTCACTTCGGAGATTTTCTCGATGCGCGCCGCAAACGCGGGCGAGGCGGCCGGGGCGGGAGAGTTCGCGTGCGTCGCGGGCGCGAGGGAGTTGAGAGAGTTGGTGTTTGGTGCGCTCGTTTCGCGCGCGGCCGTCGCGGGCGCGGGGTTTAGCGCATCGAGTTGCGGCGCGCGCAGCGGCGCAGGCTTGCCGTCCTTTTGCTCGACGCTTGCGGCTTCATCGTCGCTCGCGCCGCCCGTGCTGCGGAGCGCGAAGTTTTGGCGCAGGAGCGTGCCGCCGCCGAGCGGCGTGCGCAGCAAGCGCGCCCAACTGCGACCCGAACGGCGTCCCTCATCCGTGAGTGCGTAGCCGCGCGGGAGCGTGACGGGGTCGAGCGCGATGACGACCGCGCCGTCTTCCACCGAAGGCAAGCTGTACATGCCTTCCGAATCGGTGACGACCGACTGGCCGTTGTCTATGTAGAGCCGCGCGCCTTCGACGGCGCGCTCGCCCGCGTCGAACTCGTCGTTGGCGTTCCTGTCCTCGAAGACGCGCCCGATGATGATCTGCCGCGTGGAGAAGACGCCGCGCCCGACGCGGACGGTGGCGCGCGAAGGGCTGGTCGAGATGCGCTCGCCGGAAGCGTAGACGCCGGAGGCC
>DASQNL010000395.1:0-4266 GCA_035644995.1 Pyrinomonadaceae bacterium
CGCCCGTCTCAGGATTGAGCCGCGTGACGCTGTTACCGCCTGCGCCCGCCGCGCTCGGCACGCTCGCGTAAAGCTGCCCGCTCTGCGCGCTGTAGATGAGATCGTTCGTGAGCAGCGGGATCTGGCGGACGAACGTGGGCGCGGGCGGAGGCGTCGGCGTGGCCGTCGGCGAGACGAAGGGCGTCGGCGACGGGATGGCCTCCGAAGAAGGAATCAAAGAAGTTTGAATGAGATAGAGCCTGCCCGCGTCGGTGCGGAAGGCGAGACCGTTGGCTCCCCAGCGCACCATCGTCGTCGGCTCGCCGACGATGCCCGTCAGGGTGGCGGAACCGGCGGGCACGTAGGTGCTGAGGTCAAACGCTTTCAGCGTGAGCGAGCCGCTGCCGAAATTATCGCGCCCCAGATAGTAGGCGCGACCCGCCGCCGTGTCCACGGCGAAGGCGTTGGTCGAAACGCCGGAGAAGGTGCCGAGCAGCGTGCTCGTCTCCGGGTTCACAACCTGACCGCCGGAACTGTAGATGATGCCGTTGGCGAACTTGATGCGGGCGCGCACGTCGAACGTGGTCTTGCTCTGAGAGGCCACGCCGGTCGCATCGATGATCATCGTGCGCAGGCCGTGATAGTAGCCGCCGCCGTAGAGTTTCGATGCGGTGGCGGAGAAGGCGAGAAAGTCCGCGCCTTCGATGTGGCCGGGGCCGATCTTCGGACGCTGCACGCCGTTATCGTAGACGGCCACGCCGACTCCCGGCGGGCTGCTGCCGGGATTATATCTGGCGACCGCGAGCAGATTCGGGTTGCCCGGCGCGACCGCCAGATCGTTCGCCGTGTAGTTGCCGTAGAGGGAATCCTGCGTGATGGAAAATTGGAGGCCGGACGTGCGCGTCGCCGTGTCGAAGCGGCGGACGTTGTAAGACCCGTCGAGCGCGACGTAGAGCGTGTGCCCGTCATCGGAGAGCGCGAGTTTGTTCGGCTCGCTGCCGACGAAGACGGGCGCGCCCGTCGCACCCGTCGCCGGGTTGATGGGGACGATGCTGTTGCCCGCCGCGCCCGCGCTGCTCGGCACGCTCGCGTAGAGCGTCTGGTCGGCCGGGTTGTAGATGACATCGCTGACGGGCAGCGACACCGCGCGGACGAACTCCGCCAGCGGATGTATGCCGCCCGGATCATCCGCCGCGCCATCGCCCTGCGCCAGCGCGTTCAGACGCATAAAGGCCGGCGACAGGCTCACAACCGCCGCCAAAATGACGAGCGCGCACAGGGTCGCCCGAACACGGATCGAGCGCGAGGGAGAGGGGTTTTTGCGAGACATCGGAACTCCAATTTGAAGTGGGAATTGATTTGTGGTTGCTCTCGTTCGCGGGCGGCCGCCATCACGACTTAAGAGCAACGGGTCTTGAGGAGTTTGACGCTGCATTTAGGGGGCGGCACGAGCGTCGAGAGCCGGTACGTTTTCACCAAAGATGCGGGCGCGTGATAAATCACCGCCGGGGGTTTGCGAACAAATGTGATCGGACGTAAGGAACGTGACGAATTGCCCGCTAGCCATACCGGGCGTGAAAGATGTCAGATGATAATTTTCGCGTCGTTCATTGTCAATGCTCGCGGCGAATAAATTCTCGTTAACGGTGAGGGAAATCCGAAGCGCGTTTCGGCGCGCCGCCGTGGCCGCGCCCGCCGTTTGAGATGGTTGATGCCCTCTGTAGGATTCGAACCTACAACCAACGGATTATGAGTCCGCTGCTCTAACCGTTGAGCTAAGAGGGCAGAAATCTCAGGAAGCGCGGCGGCGATTATAGGGTCGCTTGGCGGAGGCCGCAAGCGGGCATTACCTGAGTTTAATCCGCGCTTTGAGCGAATCCGGGCGCGGCCATCAGATTCTCGATCTGGCGGAGGTGGCGTCCTTCGTGGAGGCCGATGAAGGCGAGCCACTGGGCGGAGTTGAATTCGCCGAAGGCCGGGTGCGGATAGGTGGCCGCGCCGAGATCGGAGGTTTCGAGGCGTGGGCGCAGGGCTTCGATGTCGGCGCGGGTGCGCGCGAGATTGGCGAGCGCGTCGGCGAACGTGACGTTGCCGCCCGGCCGCACCACTTCCGGCGCGGTCAATTTTACGTCCCGCACCTGTTCGATGAAATCGTCGAGGGAGAAAGGCTGGAAGGGCGGCGCGCCCGCGACGGTTTGCGCGTCGCCACCATCACCACCGCCGCCGACGCCGATGCCGCTGTCGCCCGCGTCGAGGGCGGCCGTCGCGCTCTCGCTCTTTTTGAGCAGCATGGCGATGAGTTGCGCCATGTTCCGCTCGGTGATCGAGAGGTGGTCGATGATCTCGGCGATTGACCACGCGCCTTCGGCGGGGCGGAAAGTTTGTTGCGCTTCGCTTAAATTTTCGACGCGCGCGGCGAGTCGGCGGCGCACCGTGTCGTTGGCGGCGTAGATGTCCGCGATGCTTTGGTAGATCAAGGGGATGTTGACTCCTTTAAACTAAGGTCGGCCGCGCCCCGTCTTTAACTGAGCACGACGGCTTGCGGGCTGAGGTGGAGCAGGTGCCAACGCAGATAGCCGCGCGTCGGCTCAGGGTTGTTTTGATAGTAGCGCACGAAGCCGGTGCGGACGAGCAGCATCTCCGGCTGCAACCATTCGAGGCGGATGACCGGGTTGAACGAGATCGGCGTGCCGCTCGCGGGAGCGGCAGGTTGCGCGGTCTCGTCCGGCCGGCCGGCTTTGCCGTCGGCGGCGGCGCGTTTCAGTTTCGTCGCATCGTAAGCGGCGGAGGCGTTGAGCAAGGGGTCGCGCAAGGGAAGGCGCGCGCCCGTCGGCGAGCCGCCGAGGGCGTCGTAGATCGCCACGTCGGTTTCGGCGGCCGTGGCGACCTTCGCCGAGTCGGGCGACCAGACGGGCGCGGCTTCCATCAGTTGATCGTCGAGCAGCCGCTCTCTGCCGTCCGCGCGTTCGATGATGCGCGGCCGACCGGCAAACTCCTTGCCCTCGTTCATGCGGGCGTCGAGTTCGTCCTGACGGCAGGCGAGCGCGGCGAGCGCGTGGCTATCGGGCGACCACGCGAGGTTCAGGTAGATGAGGCCGTCGCGCGTGGTGAGCGGTCGGAGGTTGTCGCCGTTGCGGTCGGCGACGTAAATCTGATCCGTCTTGAAGACGGGAACGGGCGCGATGAGCGGCGCGATGGAGGGGGTCGGCGCGGGCGGCGCGCTTGGGTCGAAGACGGGCGGCGCGACGGGCAGGTCGTCGGGCGGCGTGGGGGTCGGCGTCGCGTTCGGCCGTTCGCGTCCGATGAAAGCGATCCACTGCGCATCGGGCGACCACGCGACGGCGGCGAGCGTGATGCCTTCCAAATTCTGCGGCAGGATGTTGCGCACGAACATGCCGTCCGCGCCGTAGAGGTCTATGCGAAAAGTGTTTTCGGCGGGCTGGCCGCCGCCGGGGTCGTAGAGCGCGAGCGCGCGCTGGCCGTCGGGCGAAACGACGGTGCGGAGCAACGCCTCGTCTTTGCGGCTCGTCTCAAACTGCGTCTTGACCGCCGCGAGCAGTTCTTCGGGCGCGTCGGTCTTCAAGCCGTCGGGCAGCGCGTCTTCATCGATGTCCGCTTCCAGACGAAAGGCGAGCCGCGCGGCCGGCACATCGCGCAAGGCGCGCGGGCGCACCGCGCTGATCCCCAACTTCTCGCCGACCTCTCGGCAACCGCCCGCGCCGAACACGATTGACGCGAGCGCGCACGCCACGGCCGCGATCCCCCGCAACTTCAACGCGCCGCCCGCCCCGGCGGACGAAGACGAACGCACATGATTTTCCCGCTTGATTTTTTTGCTCATCTTGAACGGGAAATGATAGGAAGCCGCACCTAGCTCTGTCAATGCGCGGTCTCTCTTAACCTGCCGCGCTCCGACCGCTCTCTTGAGTGATGTGCGACCTTGATTAACGACGGGGCGTGCGCGGCGCGCTCGGATGCGCGGTGCGTCGCTGGGTGCGGCGCGGCGCGGGCGAAGCATCCGGTTCAAACGGGTCGCCCGTGAGTTCGCGCGCGAGCGTGGGGTCGAGCGCGAGCAGGGCGCGCATCGTCGTGCGCGGCGAGAGGTGGGCGCGATCAGTGTGGTCGCGTTCGACGCAGTTGTGCGCGAGGGCGCGCGCCGTGCGCCGCGCGAGCGTCTCGACGCCGGGCGTGCGCGCGATGTAAGCGCGCACGGCGAGCGCGCCGACCAGGTCGCACGTCAACTCTTCGCCGCGCCGCGCGCTGATCCGCAAATTGGCCGCGCTGCCC
>DASQNL010000396.1:0-2343 GCA_035644995.1 Pyrinomonadaceae bacterium
GTTCGCCCGGTGTGAGGCTCACATCGAATTGATCGAGCGGGTGCGAGAGACCTTCGCCTCTGGCCTTGATGTAAGCCTCTTTGCGCGTCCAGCAGTTGAAGAAGGCTGAAGTGCGCGCCCGTGCGGGGAGCGCGCGCAACATGCTCACCTCGCGCGCGGAGAAGAAGCGCGCGGCGATGTCGTCGTCCGCGAAGTCGGCGCGGATGTGTTCGATGTCAATCCCGACCTCGCGCCCGCGCGCGAAGGCGTAGAGGGCGAGTTCGTGCGAGTGTGAGAGGTTGAAACGCAGATCGGCGGCGGCGGTCGCGCCGTCGAGCGACGGTTTGCCGTATGCGCCGTAAGCGAAGCGCAAGGCGTGCGGAGGCTGCGCGAGATAGCGGCCGAGGAGTTGGCGGAGCAGCCCGCGCGCGGCGATGTAGTGGTCGCGGTCACGCGGGAAGTGATAGCGCGCGGCCTTGGCCGATTCATCGGGGGCGAGCGTGGAATAGAGGCGGCGCAGGGCGTCCGGCGTTTGCGCCAGAGACGCGCGCCAGAGATGAACCTCGCCGTCGGCGAGGAGCGTGGCGGGCGGCGGATCGACCCACATCTGCGTCATGCGAATTGGCTGAGACTGAGGCGACGGGCTGTGCGGAATTCTCAGGCCGCGACGAATCCCGCGAGAGCGTATTTAACCAAAGCGACCGCGTGCACTGTAGTTGACAAAGTGTGCGGCGGGCAAGAGGCGGAGCCTGTGCGGCGGACGGAGGGGCGTTCGTCACGGAGGGTCGCTTTCGAGGTCGCCGCGGGCGGGAGCGACGTTTCATCTTTCAAGGGTCTTCGGATCGGTGTTAGCATCGGCTCCACTAAATTGACGCGCGAAAGACGGGTGTAAGAATCAATGGGTCAGACGGATTCGGCAATCGAGGACGTGAAAGAGGCGGCGGGCGAAGTCGCGGAGAAGGTCGGCAAGCATCCGTGGGTGGAACGCCTCGCGCGTTTCGGTTACGCGGCGAAGGGCGTCGTCTACATCGTGGTGGGCGCGCTGGCGACGCTGGCGGCCGCCGGGATGGGCGGCGAGGAGATGGGCACGCAGGGCGCGATGCGTTCAATCGCGCGGCAGCCGTTCGGCCGGGTGATGCTCGGCGTCGTCGCCTTCGGCCTCGTCGCCTACGTCATCTGGCGTTGGGTGCAGGCGATCACCGACGCCGACAATAAGGGGACGAAGGCCAAAGGCATCGCCCTGCGCCTCGGCTACACCGGCAGCGGACTCGTCTACGCCGGTCTCGCCTACTCGGCGGCGCGTATCGTCTTCGGCGCGGATGAAGACGGCCGGCCGGGCGCGGCGGAATCATGGACGGCGCGCGTGATGGAGTTTCGTTACGGCAACTGGCTGGTCGTGCTTGCCGGCCTCGCCGTGATCGGTTACGGCCTCTACCAGTGTTACAAGGGCTACACGGAGAAGTTTCGCAAGCGGCTGAAGCTCGGCGAGATGAGCGAGCGCGGCAAGTGGTGGGCGATGCGCAGCGGGCGTTTCGGTTTCATCGCGCGCGGCATCGTCTTCCTGATCGTCGGCGGCTTCCTCATTCAAGCCGCATTGCACTACGACTCCTCGGAGGCGAAGGGCTTGGACGGCGCGCTCCAACTAATCATCCAACAATCCTACGGCAAATGGCTGCTCGGCCTGGTCGCCCTCGGCCTCGCCGCCTACGGTCTCTACATGCTCATCGAAGCGCGCTACCGCCGCATCGCCGGGTCATAAAAACTTCATCAATAATCGCGCACCTGATCGCGGTAGCCGTCGAAGTTGCGGCGCATCTCGGCGAGGCTGTCGCCGCCGAACTTCTCGCGCATGGCGCGTGCGAGCACGAGCGCGACCATCGCTTCGCCGATAACGCCCGCCGCCGGCACGGCCGTCACGTCGGAACGCTCGAAGGCGGCGGCCTCTTCCTCTTTCGTGTCGATGTCGACGGAGCGGAGCGCGCGCCTGAGCGTCGAGATCGGCTTGAGAAACCCTTGCACGCGCAACTCTTCGCCGTTCGTGATGCCGCCCTCCAACCCGCCGGCGCGGTTCGTCGGGCGCGTGAAGGCGCGCGCCGCCCGGTCGTAATTGATCTCGTCGTGGACGGCAGACCCGGCGAGCGCGCTCGCCTCCACGCCCGCACCGACCGCGACGGCCTTCACCGCCGGAATGGACATCAACGCCTGAGCCAGCCGCCCGTCCAGCTTCTCCTCCCAGGAGGTGTGCGCGCCTAACCCCGCGACGACGCCGCGCGCCACCACCTCGAAGATGCCGCCGAGCGTGTCGCCCTCGCGCCGCCGCTCGTCTATCAACTCAACCATCCGCGCCTGCGCCTCCGCGTCGCC
>DASQNL010000397.1:0-3252 GCA_035644995.1 Pyrinomonadaceae bacterium
TGGGGTCGGGCACGTCCGTCCCGCACCCCGCGCGCGCTTCGTCAGCCCACTGGTTGGAAACCGGCGGCGGCACGCTCTTGCTCGACATCAGCGCAGCGGCCGTGCATCGCATGGCGCAGGAAAAGCTGGACTGGGTCAATCTCGACGCCATCTGGGTCAGCCATTTTCACCTCGACCACCTCGGCGGCCTCTTCCCTTTCCTCTTCGGCACGAAGCATGCCCCCGCGACGCAAGCGCGGCGCAAACCGCTCATCATCTACGCCCCGCGCGGCTTGCGGAAAATCTTTCGCGCCTTCGACACGGCCGGCGGTTACGGCCTGCTCAAGCAACCCTTCCCCGTCGAAATCCGCGAGGTTGCGCCGCGCGCGAGTTTCGACATTCTCCCAGACCTGCGCGCCGAAACTTTCTCGACGCCGCACACCAGCGAGAGCCTCGCCGTTAAATTGATCGACCGCGACAACGCCTCGCTCGCCTTCACCTCCGACACGGGCTACACCGATGCGCTCGCCTCCTTCGGCCAGGGCGTTTCGCTCTTTCTCATGGAGTGCTCCTTCTTCCGCGACAAGCCCGTCGAACTGCACCTCGAACTCGCCGAAGCGATGCGCCTCGCCGAACGCTCCGGCGCGCGCCGCGTGATGCTCGCGCACCTCTACCCGGAATGGGACGGCCTCGACCTCGTCGCCGAAGCGAAAAAGTTCTGGAGCGGCGAAACCATCGAAGCGCGCGACGGCTTGCGCCTCGAAATATGAAGTTTGTCAGTTGTCCGTCGTCCGTCGTCAGTTGTCCGTGGTCAGTTGTCCGTGGTCAGTTGTCAGTTGTTTGTGGTTGACGGGCGGCGGGCTAAAGATAAAGACTCAGCTTCGGCAAGAAATAAACAACTGACCACGGACAACTGACCACGGACAACCAACCATTTATGAAATCACGCCTGATCATCAATCCCGTCTCCGGCACCGACAGCGCGCCGGATCACTTGCAGACCATCAACACGGCCTTGCGCGCCGCCTTCGGCGACATGGACATCGTGATGACCGTCGGCGCGAACGACGCGGCGGAGGCGGCGGAGGCGGCGGCGCGGGCGGGCGTCTACGACAAGTTGTTCGTGGCGGGCGGCGACGGCACTTTGAACGAAGTCGTCAACGGCGTGGCGCGCGTCTCCGGCGCGTTCGAGCGGATCACGTTCGGCCTCGTCCCGCTCGGCACGGGCAACGATTTCGCAAGCGCGCTCGGCCTGCCCGAAGAGATCGAGGCGGCCATCGAGATTTTGCTGGCGGGGCGCACGGTCTTGGCCGACGTGGGCAACTTGAACGGTCGCCGCTTCGTCAACGTCTCGGCGGGCGGCTTCATCGCCGAAGTCTCGGACGCGGTCAACCCGCAACTCAAGACGGTCGCGGGCAAACTCGCCTATCTCGTCGGCGGCGCGCAAGTGCTGCTCGATTACGAACCCGTGTGCGCGGCCGTGCGCTTCAAAGGAGAGGACGGGCGCGCCGTCGAGCGCGCGCTCGACGTGCAGATGTTCGCCGTCTGCAACTCGCGCATGGTCGGCGGCGGTCGTCTCATCGCGCCGCACGCCCTGATCGACGACGGCCTCCTGGACGTGTGCCTCGTCGAGGCGATGCCCACGCTCGAATTCATCGGGCTTCTCACGAGCGTCTCGGCCGGCGAGCATCTCGCGGACGAACGCGTCAGCTATTTCCGCGCCCGCGAACTCGAACTCGGTTTCGCGCGCTCGATCAAAGTCAACACCGATGGAGAAGTGTTGGAAACAGACCGCTGCCGCTACACGCTCGAACCGCGCGCCGCTCGCTTCCTCGCCGGAGACGCGCCGTTCGCGGAGGCTGTGAGCAGCGAGGGGTAATTAACGGGTGGAGGAGAGGATGGAAATTTTGACGGGCGTTCGAACAAGGCACGACTCGCGCATCGGCGTGCGATCCGGGCATCGCGCTTTTTACCGCTTACTGCTCACTGCTTACTGCTCACTGCTGCTGCTCCTCCTCCCCACGGCCGCCTGCGCGCAAAGAGCGTCGAGCGCGGACGGCCTCGCGGCCTCGGCGGCGGCCGTCTCGCCCGGAGACGACGCGCGCCTGCTCGAAATCGGGCGAGCCGACAAGTTCGGCGCAGCCGCGCCGCCCGCGCCGCTTCCGCCGGAGATCAAGATCATCAGTTACAACATGCGCTGGCGCGGCGGCGACGATCTGCGCAAGCTCATCGAAGCCTTGCGCAGCGACGCCGTGATCGGCGGCGCGTTCGTGATCGGATTACAGGAGGCCGACCGCCACCGCGAGCGCAGCGGCAACGTCAACACCGCCAAGCTCATCGCAGACGAACTCGGCATGCATTACGCGTGGGCTGCGCCGCCCCCGGCGAAAGACGACAAAGGCGCGGAGGATGAAACGGGCGTCGCGCTCCTCAGCCTCTATCCGCTGGCCGACGTGGAGCGGATCGTCTTGCCGCACGCAGGCCCCGGCGGCCGCCGGCGCGTCGCGCTCGGCGCAACCGTCCAACTGGACAAGACGCGGCGTTTGCGCGTCTACACCATCCACGCCGAGACGCGCCTCGCCATCGCCCGCAAGACCGAGCAGTGGCGCGCCGTGCTCGACTCGCTGCGCGCGAAGCTCCCGCCGGACGCGCCCGCCGTCGTGCTCGGAGATTTCAACAGCATCAAGGACAAAGACGTGCGCGCCGCCCGCCGCCTCTTCGACGAGGCAAACTTCTCCACGCCCTTCCCCGACGACGCCTCGACGTGGAAGACCCTCTTCGTCAAACTCAAACTCGACTGGCTCTGGCTGCGCGGCCTCGACGCGACCGGCCACGGCATCGCCCGCCACATCAAGTTCTCGGATCACTGGCCGCTGTGGGTGAAGGTGAAGTTGTGAAGGAATGTCAGTGGTCAGTTGTCCGTGGTCAGTTGTCAGTTGCATGTGGTTATCACACAAGCTGCTGAAGACAGACTTGAACAACTGACCACGGACAACTGACCACGGACAACTATAGCGGTTAGCGTTTGAATGCGGACAGCAACATCGGATAAGCTGTCGCGCCATGAAAGCCTACTCCTTAGACTTGCGGCAGAAGGTTCTCGCCGCCGCCCTGCGCGGCGACCGCTCCTTGCGCGAGGTGGCCGAACTCTTCGGCGTCGGCAAGACCTTCGTCGATAAGTTGCTCGGCCTCCACCGCGCCGGACAGGACATCGCCCCGCGACCACACGGCGGCGGCTACCCGGCGCGCCTGCTGCCGCGCCACGAGAAGTTG
>DASQNL010000398.1:0-2439 GCA_035644995.1 Pyrinomonadaceae bacterium
AGCCGCGCCTCGCGGTCGCACGCGGCCGCCGCCGGGTCGTCAAAACTCCAATGGATGCGCCGCGTCGCGGCCGGAAAAAACGGGCACTGCTCGCGCGCGTTGTCGCAGACCGTGATGACGACATCGAACGCCCGTCCCGCAAACTCCTCGACCGATTTCGACCGTTGGCCTGAGATGTCGATGCCCGCCTCGCGCATCGCCTCCACGGCTTCCGGCCGGACGCGGCTCGGACTCACGCCCGCGCTCTCGACTTCAAAACGTTCGCCGCCGTCGTGCCTGAGCAGACCCTCCGCCATTTGGCTGCGCGCCGAGTTGCCCGTACACAAAATCAAGACGCGTCTCCGCTCCTCAGTCATCCGTCACACTTCCTTTCCGTTTCGTGCGCGCACTCGCCGTGCGGAACGACGACCGCCGCCGCCGCCTCCTCCGGCAGCGTGGGGACGAGCCAGCGAAAGAGCGCGGTGGCCGTGGCCGCGCCCGCGAGTTGCGCGATGATGAAGGCGGGCGCGTCCGCCGGGCGAATCCCCGTGAAGGTGTCCGTCGCCGAGCGCGCGAGCGTCACGGCCGGATTCGCAAACGAGGTTGAAGACGTGAACCAGCAAGCCGCCGTGATGTATGCGGCGACGGCGAAGGGCGCGGCCGCCGCACGCGTGCGCGCGCAACTCCATATGACGGACAGCAAACCGAACGTTGCCAGGCCTTCGGCGAACATCTGCGCGCCGCCCTCGCGCGCGTGGCGCGACGCCGTGAACAAAGGCTCTCCGAACATCACGTGAGCCGCCGCGACGCCCGCGAACGCCCCCGCGATTTGCGCTCCGAGATAGGCGGGCGCGTCGCGCCAGGCGAGTCCGCCCTGCGAGGCGTCGGCGAGCGTCACGGCCGGATTGAAGTGCGCGCCGGAGATATGGCCGAAGGTTAAGATGAGCGCGACGAGGGCAGCCCCGGTCGCCAGCGTGTTCGCCAAGAGCGCGACGGCGACGTTGCCGCCCGCGAGGCGTTCGCCCATGATGCCTGAGCCGACCACGGCCGCCAGCAGCAACGCCGTGCCGCACGCTTCGGCCGTCATGCGCCGCGCGAGGGTCGGCCGCCCGTTTTGCTTATTCGTCAATCGCCGCGTTTCCTCCCGGCCTCAAACAACGCTTCCTCTCCGCATCAAACAACGACGGAATAATTATTAGGAGCACGAAGCTCGCTCACGTCCGGCACGGTTAAGGCGGCGCGTGGGCGCGAACTTGTCGCCCCGACAATTCCGCCCGACGCTATTAACGCTTCAACGCGAGATCGTCGTCGGCGCGGCCGTCGCGCAGCACGCGGAGACTTCCGCCGCGTTTACCGCCGCCGTCGTGTCCGCTGACGCCGTGGCTCCGGCCGTCGCCTCCGGCGTGCAGCACGTCGTCGAAGCGGGCAAGTTGTCTTCGAGGACGACGAAGGCTTCCCACTCGTTGCCGTCGGGGTCGCGCACCCAGGTCTTGTTCTGCAAGGCGTAACAGCAGTTGGTCTCGATCTCGTCGCGCGTGTCGAGTCCGGCGTCGAGCCAGTTGCGGCGCATCGAGAGCACGTCCTCGGTCGTCGCCAGTTGCAGCCCCAGGTGCGAGAGCGCGCCGCGCTCCGCGAAGGGCGATTCATTCAAAGTTAAATTGAGCGGCGGGTTCTGCACGTCGAACTTCGCGTAACCGGGGCGCACCTTCGAGGGTTCCAACCCCAACATCCGCCGGTAAAACTCCAGACTACGCTCGACGCTCCGCACGTTCAGCGCGAGATGCGCCTTGAGCGCGCGCACCGTCCTCTCCGTTTGCCGATCCATTTTTGCCACTTCCTTTCCCATCATGATACATTCGCTTCGGCGAATATGAGCGCATCATACGCGCGGCCGACATATATGTCAAGACGTATTTAAGTTTCAGGTTTCAAGTTTCAAGTTTCAAGACTGAAAGATCGGGTTCCAAGTTCCCGGCTGAAAGCCTTTCAAACTTGAAACCTGAAACTTGAAACTTGAAACCTTTATTACTTCGGGAGGCGGAATCTTATGGGGAAGACGGGCGGGGCGTTCGATATGGAGCGGTTCTTCAAGGCGTTGGCTGATCGCACGCGGCTGCGCCTGTTGAATCTGATCGGCGGCGACGAGGTGTGCGTCTGTTTCTTCGTCGAGGTGTTGGGGACGAACCAGCCGAAAATCTCGCGTCATCTCGCTTACCTGCGCCGCGCCGGGGTGGTCGCGGCGCGCCGGGAAGGCAAGTGGATGCACTACCGCATCGCGGAGCCGGCGGATGCGCACGCGGCGCGTCTCTTCGGTGAGGTGCGCGCGTGGCTGGCGGCAGACCGCGTGATGCAGCGCGACCGCGAGCGGCTGGTGAGAGTCTGTTGCGCGCCGCAGCCGCCCGTGCAGTTGCAGGGCGCGCCGCGCCCGGCGAGCATCGCGGCGCGGGAGTGAACTGTTGC
>DASQNL010000399.1:0-1592 GCA_035644995.1 Pyrinomonadaceae bacterium
CATAAGGGTGATTTTCCAGTCAAATCGGTTCGGGAGGCGTTCCCTAACTTGCCTACAGAAGTATTGAGCCCTGAAATCCTTGGAGGCCGTGAGGTCGTTGCGAGGAAGTTCGACCCGCGATCCGCCGCTCCCTTCGTCAACAAATCCGTCTCGGAGGCGACCCGCCGCGCTTACAGTCGCGCCGTGGCCGACTTCTTCCGCTTCGCACGCGGGAAGCACCCGGCAGAGGTCGTCCCTGCCGATGTGCAACTCTGGCGCGACCACTTGCGCGCGCAGCGCAAGCGCCCGGCGACGGTCTCCTTCAAACTCTCCGTCATCCGCTCCTTTTTCGAGTATCTCAAAGCCGCGGGAGTAGTCCCGCTCAATCCCGCCTCGACGAAACTCGTCTCGCCGCCCGAACTGCCCACGGAACCGGCGGGGCGTGCGCTCACGGCCAAAGAGGTGCGCTACCTGCTCTCAGGTCCTGATAGAGAGAAGGCGGAGGGGGCGCGTGATTACGCGCTGATGTTCGTCATGCTGCGTCTGTCGTTGCGCGTCTCGGAGGTCTGTTCGCTGAGAGCTTCGTCCATCAAGTGGAGCCACGGGCGTTGGACGATGAGGTGCAAAGTCAAAGGAGGGAGGGAAGAGACGTGGCCGCTGCCGAAAGATGTTAAGGAAGCGGTTGATCACTACCTGAAACTAGACCGGAAGAGGCGTGAGATTTCACACTCGGACGGGGAAGATGCGCCGCTCTTCCAGCCGCACGTTAACTACCGGACTCTTGAGTTCCATAAAGGTCTCTCGACGCGCATGGTGCAGAAGATCGTCAAGCGGTGGGCTGACTACTCTCGGATAGGCGACCTCTCGCCGCATGACTTGCGCAGGACGGCCATCACGAAGGCTTTAGACTCGGGGCTCAGCTACAGACAGGTGCAGATGATGAGTAAACACAAGGACCCGAAGACCGTCATGCGCTACGACCACGGCAGGGAGAACATGGAGCAGAACGCCGTTAACTTCCTCAATTATACGGAAGAATCGTCCTCATAAAGACTGTATTTGAAGCCGGGCTTGTCGCCGAGATGGTACGCGAACTCTATCCTCATTCCTCCGCGAATCTTCCCCAGACCGGATAAAATTCTAGGGCAGGTCAATCCGGACTCATATTCGCTCAGCGCGATAGAGTCGAAGATGTTGATGGTGGTCGAGAGCATTAAGCTCAACTCCCCGTCTAAATCCTTCGGGACCTCGATGACGACCTTCGGAGAAAACGGTGCTCTGCGATGCCCGCCGCCGGAGTGTGTTAACAGGTTGTGTGAACCGGCAGCGGTCAACTCGAGAACGCTGCCAAGATCCGTTCTGAATTTGTCTCTGCTGCGAGCCGACAGAGAATTTGCGGCGTCGGCTTCGACGGGAAGGGGTGAAAACTCATTCGTCGGATCGCAGAGATGGCAACTTACAACTATTCTTTCGGGGATGAAAATGGCTCCCGCACAGAGCTGCGCGGCGAGGTTGATCGTGATGGCTGCCTGCGGCTCATGTTCCAGAGCCGCCTGCATAGCTTCCGCCACAACGATATGTATGACGTGGGGCGCGTCATGCTTATAGGATGC
>DASQNL010000400.1:0-6580 GCA_035644995.1 Pyrinomonadaceae bacterium
AGCCGCAGCACGTTTCGTAGGTGCTGTGATTCCTCGCGCGCGAGCACGACGGTCGCGCCGTCGGGCGCGAATCGCTCGGGCGGGGCATAGAAACGGCGTCGCATAAGAGTTTCAGGTTTCAGGTTTCAAGTTTCAGGTTAAAGACAGTTATGTCCTCTTGTCCTGCAAACTCGTTTCAAGTTTCAAGTTAAAGAACCGGAGAACTGTTCAGTCCTGAAACTTGAAACCTGAAACCTGAAACTTAGATCACGATGGCGACCCACTCGCCGTCCTTCTCCGTTTCGGTTTCGCCCACGCCGAGTTCGGCGAGGCGCGTGCGGACGGCGTCGGCTTGCGCGTCGAGGATGCCGGAGAGGATCAGGCGGCCGCAGGTGGCGGCGATGAGCGCGGGCAGGAGCGGCAGGATCACGTCGGCGGTCAGGTTGGCGCAGACGCAATCGTAGGACGCGCCCGCCGCTTCAACCGTGCCCGTGCGAAAGTTTATTTGCGCGGCGACGCCGTTCAGCCGCGCGTTCTCGCGCGCGATCTCGACCGCTTCGGCGTCCGTGTCGCAGGCTTCGACGCGCGCCCGCGGGTCGAGTTTCGCGGCGGCGATGGCGAGGATGCCCGTGCCCGTGCCGACATCGAGGAGGCTCGCGCCCGCGAAATGTTTTTCGAGCGCGACGAGACAGAGACGCGTCGTTTCGTGCGTGCCCGTGCCGAAGGCCATGCCCGGTTCGATGCGGATACAGATGCGCCCCGGCTGCGCGGCCACTTCGCCCCACGGCGGCGCGACGACGAAACGCGCGCCCACCTCCACCGGCCGCCAACTCTTCTTCCACTCGCCCAACCAATCGCGCGCCGCAACCTCGCGCGCCCCGATCTCGCGCAGACTCGCGGGCGGCAGCGCGTAAATCCTGAGCGCGTCGAGCACCCCGGCACGCACCGCCTCGCGCTCCTGCGCGTGGTCGAAGTATCCGGCCACGCGCACCACTTCCGCGTCTTCGGTCGCCGCCGTCTCCGTGCCCAACGCCCCGGCCTCCATCAACGCGTACTCCACCGCCTCGCGCGCCGCGCTCTCTATGCTCACATCAAGTGCGTACCACATAAAAACGGTGACAGGTGACAGGTGACAAGTTAAAGACTACGCTTTTGTTTTAACTTGTCACCCGTCACCCGTCACCTGTTACTTCTCCTTGATTCCCATCTCGTTCAGGGCGCGTTCGCTGTTGCGCCAGTCTTCCTGCACTTTGACGAAGAGTTCGAGGTGCGCGCGGTGGCCGATGAGATGTTCGATGTCGTGGCGGGCTTTCGTGCCGACCTCTTTGATGCGCTCGCCCGCGCGCCCGATGATGATGGCCTTTTGGGAGGCGCGCTCGACGTAGATGATGCAGTTGATCCGGGTGAAGTCTTCGCGCTCCTCGTCGAAGCGTTCGGTGACGACCGCCGTGACGTAGGGAATCTCGTCGCCGGTGGTTTGCAAAATCTTTTCGCGGACGATCTCGGCGCAGAGCGTGCGCATTGATTGATCGGTCAGTTCGTCTTCGGCGAAGAGGGCTTCCTGTTTGGGGAGGTGTTTGATGACGGCGGCCAGGAGCGTGTCGACCATGTCGCCCGTGCGCGCCGAGAGCGGCACGATCTCGCGCCAGTCGTATTCGCCCGCGTACCACTGCATGAGGGGCAACAGTTTCGCCTTGTCGTCGAGGCGGTCGGCCTTGTTCAAGAGGAGCAGGGCGGGCTTCGCGGACTGTTTGACGAGGTCGAGCACGAAGCGGTCGCCGTTGCCGGTCGGGACTGACGCGTCGCGCATGAGCAGCACGAGATCGACGCCTTCGAGCGCGTCGTGAACGGCGGCCATCATGCGCCGGTTGAGGAGATAGCCGGGCTGGTGCACGCCGGGCGTGTCAACTAAAACGATCTGCCCTTCGTCGCGTGTGATGACGCCCTGAATCTGGTGGCGCGTCGTCTGCGGCTTGTTCGAGACGGCCGCGATCTTTTCGCCGACGAGACGATTCAGCAGCGTGGACTTCCCGGCGTTCGGTCGCCCGATGAGCGCGACGTAGCCGCTCTTGTAGTTTGCGGGTGAACTTTCAGACATCTTCAATTTACTTGAACGGATGATTTTCGCCGGGGAAGGATAGCACAATCGTCGCCGCGCATCGCTTCAACTCGTCGAGGCGGCCGGGCGGTGGTTCAAGTGATGTTTGCGGGCGCAGCGGCCTCTGGCGCGGTGCGCCCGCTTCAGGCTTGTCCGTTACGTCGTTCGCTGATGTAACGCTCGACGGTGTTGATGAGGGCGTTCAACCTCTCGTCCGTTTCCCGCCCGCGCACATCAACCGCGCTCACCGATTCGCTGACAGCATTAACCGATTCGCGCATAGCGTTTACAGACTCTCTCAATTCACCGATCTCGCGGTCGTGAATCTCCGCAATCGCCAGCAGAGAACTGATGCCGTCCGCCGTTCGGTCAACCTTCTCGGATAGACGCCCCACAGTCTCGGACAGACTGCTTACGCTGACTGTCAGTTGCGCCTGTTGTTCGAGAATGAACCGCATGGTGCGTTGCGTTTCTTCGTCAGGCATCGGCTCGCCTATCCTTTCTGCTGCTGCGCCAGTTCGCCGTTGACCCTCAAGACTTCGAGCGTCATCTCGGCGGAGGCGTACATGTCCTTCACGTCGAGCCATTCCTTGACGGTGTGGATGGCGCGCATGCCCGTGCCGAAGTTGGCGCATTCGATGCCGCGCTGGTTGAAGATGTTGGCGTCGCAGCCGCCGCCGGAGGCGAGCGTTTCCACTTTTTGACCGAGCCGCGCGGCCGCGCGATAAACGAGTTGGACGACGCGCGAACTGTCCGGCACGTCCATCGCCGAGTATTCGCGCGTGACGTGCGTTTCGACGCGCGCCTTCGTCGTGCAGCCCTCGACCGTCACTTCGTGCTTCGCCGCCGCGTCCTCGAAACACTTCGTCATGTGCGCCGTTTGCGCTTCCAGTTTTTTGTCGTCGAGCGAGCGCGCCTCGCCGCGCAGGGTGACGAGGTTGGTGATGATGTTCGTGGCCTTGCCGCCTTCGATGACGCCGATGTTGGCGGTCGTCTCGTGGTCGATGCGGCCGAGGTTCATGTTATTGATGGCTTCGGCGGCGATGCGGATGGCGGAGATGCCCTGTTCGGGGGCGACGCCCGCGTGCGATTCCAGCCCGTAGATTTTCCACTCCATGTGGTCGGCCGAAGGGCCGCGCGTGAAGAGGAAGCCGGGGTCGTCCGAGTCGAAGACGAGGCCGTACTTCGAGTTCAACTTCGACGTATCGACGTGCTTCGCGCCGAGCAAGCCCACTTCTTCACAGATCGAGAAGACGGCCTCGATGGGGGCGTGCGGGATGTTCTGTTCCTGCAAACAGCGAATGGTCTCTAAGATGACGGCGCAGCCGGATTTGTCGTCGCCGCCGAGCACGGTCGTGCCGTCCGAACGAATGATGTCGCCCTCGACGATGGGTTTGACGCCCTCGCCGGGAACGACCGTGTCCATGTGCGCCGACATCATGATCCACTCCGCGCCGGGGATGGTGCCGGGGAAGCGCGCGATAACGTTGCCGGAGTTGCCGCCCACCTTGCTCCCGGCGTCGTCGATTTCGACGGTCGCGCCCATCTCCTCGCAATACTTCTTAATGCGCTCGGCCACGTCGCGCTCGCGGCGCGAGACGCTGTCGATTTGAACGAGTTCGAGTAGCAAGTTTTTGATCCGCTCCTGATTGATCATGCGTGCCTCCGAAGTGATGAGCAAAAAATTGTTAGAGCTGGATATGAGTTCCGGCTAATACCGCCGCTTCCACGTCCGGCGTGACGGGGACGAGAATGAACCGACTGACGGGAAAAAGGTAGTCTTCGCCGGTTTCGTCAATGACGCGCACGTAGTTGCTACGTGCGGCAACCTGATCGGGCAGCACAGGATAAACTTTGCGCCGCTCAAGCGACATTTCATAGTCGGTGTTGTCTATGCAGATGGCGATCAACGAACCCGTGTCTTGCTGCTTCATAATCTTTAATCGAGATAATGTTTGATCTTCATCTGGCGTTTGCCGATGCCGTGCGCTTCATACCAGTGTACCTCCGCTAAACGCATCCTACCATCTTCAAGCAGCACTGTAGCAACACCTTTGAGCTTGCGCCAACGCCCCCGGCCGTAAGTTTGTTTAAGAAAATCGAGGATGCGAATCGAGTGGCGCACAGCGATGACTTCGATGTGCTCGATCTGGCCGACGATCTGAAAATTGTCGGTCGGCATCGTTCGTCATTTTACTACCGCGGGCAGCCGCTCAACAATCTTAGTCGTTAAGCGAATCGAGCGCACGTTGCAGTTCGACGCGTTTGGCTTCGAGGGCGGCTTCGTCGGCGTCCGCGGGGACATAAATCGGGGGGGCGATGAGGACGCGCGCGCGGGTGAAGGGATAAGGAACTTGGAAGCCGTCCCAACTCGGCGCGGCGTAGTAACGTTCGGCGTTGACGGAGAAGGGCAGGACGGGCGCGCCGGTCTTTTTGGCGAGCAGCACCGCGCCCATTTTGGCGACGTGGCGGGGGCCGCGCGGCCCGTCGATCATGAAACCGGCGGGGCGTCCCCCACGCACGAGTTTGATCATCTCGACGAGCGCGCCGACCGCGCCGCGCGAAGATGAACCGCGCGACGCGCCGTAGCCGAAGCGTTGGATGAAGCGCGCGATGTATTCGCCGTCGAAACTGCGCGAGGTCATCACGACGATGCCGCGTCGCCGCCAGTAATAGGTGGCGAGGAAGACGCGGTTGTGCCAGCAGGTGTAGATCGGCTGCCGCCCGCTCGCCGTCGCCGCCTCCCAGTGCTCGCGTCCCTCGACCGTGAACCGCACGGTGCGCCCGATGAGGTTGATGAGCGCGTAGAAGGCGAGGTCGGCGGCGCGAATGGTGAGGCGTTGCTTGAATGAATAAGCCGACAGGTCTGCGAAACGGTCGGCGCGCGCGGGAGCTTTCCGGTCGCCGCGCACGGGAACTTTCCGTTCGCCGCTCGCGCGTTCGTCGCCGCGTGCGCGCACGCGTTCGTCGGCGCGCAATGTTGATGCGTCGCCGCCGGGTTGTTCGCCTTTGTCGAGTGAAACCTGCATCGGGGTGAACCGCGCGCGAGTCTAGCAGAAAGGCGCGGGGCGACAGTAGCGTGCGGGGCGAGCGTGCGGGCGGCGCGGGCGCGTGCCGTGCGTTGTCACGGGCGCGAGGCTTGGGCTAAACTGCCGCCCGCTCCGATCTCCGGCATGTCAAGCAACGCACACATCAAACAGTTTACGGTGGCCGACACCGACGCGCTCCTTGCCTTTCTGCGCGAAGCCTACCCGGACGACCCGCGCAAGAGCGAGCCGCTCTATTGGAAATGGCACTATCTGGAAAACCCGCACACCGACCTCGAAGACGTGCCGCTCTGGGTGCTACAGGACGCGGGGCGCATCGTCGGGCAGGTGGCGACGATCCCGGTCGCGCTGAAAGTCGGCGCGGAGGAGCGACGCGCGATCTGGATTCTCGATTTCATCGTCGGCGAAAATTATCGCGGGCAGCGTTGGGGGCGGCGTCTGCTCGACACGGCGCGCGAGCATTGCCGGACGATGATCGCGCTCGGCATCAACGCGGGTTCGACCGGCGTGCTCAACAGTCAGAAGTGGGCGGCGATGGGCAGCATCAACCGTTATCACTTGCTGCTCAATCCGGGGCATGCCGTCAAAGAGTTGTCGCGCGTGCCCGCGCTCGGCCGCGTCGTCAATGCCGCCTACGCCCCTTTGCGCCCGCGCGCCGGGGCGCAGGCCGCGCCGGGCGTCTCGCTGCGTCGCGTCGAACGCTTCGACGCGGATTTCGACGACCTCTGGCAGCGTGCTTCGACGCAGTGGCCGTGCGCGGTGGTGCGCCGCGCCGCTTATCTCGACTGGCAGTTTGCGCGGCAGCCGGGCAAGCGATACGAGACGCTCGGACTCTACGCGGGCGGGCGGCTGGCGGGTTACGTCGTGCTGTTTTTCCGCAAGGCGGAGAGCGCGGCGTCGCCGAAGGTCGCCGTCAGCGATCTCTGTTACGACGCGCGCGCCGGGTTCGACGTGATCGACGAACTTTTGCGCGCCGCGCTCGATTTGGCCTTGGAGCGACGCGCCGGGAGTCTGGTGATGGACGTGCTCGACGCGCGCGTCGAGGAACGACTCGTGCGGCGCGGCTTCTGGCGCATCAAACGCGCGCCGGGCTTCATGGTCTACAGCGAGACGGAGCGTGAGTTGACGAACGACCCGCGCCACTGGTTTCTGACGCGCGCCGATTCCGACGTGAGCATCTTCGAGCATCCGAATTTGTGAGGCATCTTCGAGCACCCTGATTTGTGAAATCGCGCGGCGAGTTGTTGGGAAGCTGTTTGAGCGAGTCCCGCAAGGGACGATTGACAATAGCCCGGCACTTGAGTGCCGGGAGAGGGAGTGGCAAACACGTATCATCAAGTCCCGTAGGGACGATTGAGTGTGCCGCCAAATCCGTCAATCGTCCCTACGGGACTCAACCCGTTCGCTCTGCCCCAGATCACCCGGCTCAAGTGCCGGGCTATTAGCAATCGTCCCT
>DASQNL010000401.1:0-4965 GCA_035644995.1 Pyrinomonadaceae bacterium
AGGGCGAGCGCGCAGTTGGCCTTCATGTCGAAGATGCCGGGAGCATAGACGCGCCCTTCCTCCTCGCGCCACGGCCGCATCTCTATCGAGCCGCGCGGGTGAACCGTATCCGTGTGCCCTAGGATCAGCGTCGTCGGCGCATCGTCCGGCAGGCCGGCGGAAGCGCGAATCAGCAGGTGCGCGCCGTACCTCTCGTCGGACTCAAGCGTGACTTCCGTTTCGACGCCGAGGTGTCGCGCGGCTTCGGCGAGCAGGGAGACGACCCCGGCGTTACCCACCACGTCGCCGGACGGGGATTCGGTTTCAACCAACGCGCGCACGCACGCCAACACCTCGCCCTCGCGCCCGGCAAAATACGCTCCGAGCGCGCGCGCTTCACTCTGTTTCAACTCAAACGGCATATGCTCTCTAACAGCCTTCCGCGCTAAACGTCGCGCCCGGCGATCAATCCGCCGTGAAAGTCTCTTTCCTCACCGTCAGGTGGTCAATCCGGTGATGTTTGATCTCGAAGCCGAGGCCGGGCGCGGCGGGCGCGGCAATGGTGCCGTGCGCCGTGACGGTGACGGGCGGCTCGATTATGTCTTCTTCCCAATAGCGCGCGCTGGCCGAGACATCGCCGGGCAGCGTGAAGCCCGCGAGCGTCGCCAGCGCGATGTTGTGCGCGCGCCCGATGCCCGACTCCAACATGCCGCCGCACCACACCGGCACGCCCTTCTCGCGACACACGCGCTCAACCTGCTGCGCCTCGCCGTGCCCGCCCACGCGCCCCAGTTTCACGTTGACGATGCGGCACGCGCCCATCTCAATCGCCTTGCGCGCGTCGTCGCTCGAACGAATCGACTCGTCCAGACACACGGGCGTCGAAACCTGTTCCTGCAAACGCGCGTGGTCAACCATATCGTCGTAGGCCAGCGGCTGCTCGATCATCATCAAGCCGTATTCGTCCATCTGCCGGAACAGCGGTGCGTCGTGGAGCGTGTAGGCGGAGTTGGCGTCAACCATCAGACGGATGCCGGGAAACTCGGCGCAGACGCGCTCGACGATGGCCGAGTCCCAGCCCGGTTTGATCTTGATCTTGATGCGCTGGTAGCCCGCGGCGAGTTCGCGCCCGATCTTGTCGAGCAAGGCTTCGGGCGTGTCCTGAATGCCGATGGAGACGCCGCACGCGATCTCGGCGCGCTCGCCGCCGAGCAACTTCCAGAGCGGCAGCCCGGCGCGGCGCGCTTCGATGTCCCAGCAGGCCGTCTCGATGGCGGCCTTCGCCATGCGATTGCCCCGCACCGGCCGCATCAGGGACGCCGCCGCCGACGCGCGTTCGACGCCGCGCCCGACCGTCATCGGCGCAAGGTAGTGTTTGATCACAGACCACGCGCTCTCCGTCCATTCCTCGCTATAGAAAGGCCCTTCGCCGGCCGTGCATTCGCCCCAGCCCTCCACGCCTTCCGTATCGACCGCGCGCACGAGCAGGATTCTGCGCTCGGTCGTGCGCCCGAAACTGGTCTCGAAAAAATGTATCAGCGGTAAACGAATTTCACGCAGTTCGATGGATGCGATCTTCACACGGGGACTCCTTCGTTAAACCATTATGGACGGATTTCGTCGCCTTTGCCAAGACGGGCGGACGCTAAAGAAAAAGACGGCCGTGTCGGCCGTCTCGCGTTCCTGAGAACTTGTAGTTTGAAAAGTGAGTCGTCGTTTGACGCTGGATGAAACGCTCCGACTGGCCGGCAGCCCCGTGCGCCACGTCTACGCGGAAACCTGATCGGAGGTGATGTCCGGCCCCAGGTTCTCGGTCGTCGCCTCGTCTACGCCTTCGAGCGCGGCATGGAGCGTGTGCCAGGAGAGGCTCGCGCATTTGACGCGCGCGGGAAACTCACGCACGCCCGCGAAGATGGTCAGGCGGCCGAGGTTGTTCGGCGTCGCCTCTTCGTCGAGTTCGCCCGTCACCATTCGATGAAACTCGCTGAACAGCGTTTCGACTTCCGCGCGCGTCTTGCCCTTCACGCTCTGCGTCATCATGCTGGCCGAAGCCTTCGAGATGGCGCAGCCCGAACCTTCAAAACTCACGTCCGCGATCTGCTCGTCCTCGAAGTGCAGGTAGACGGTCAACTGGTCGCCGCAGAGCGGGTTGAAACCGTCGGCGTGGCGGTTGGCCGTCTCCAACTTGCGAAAGTTGCGCGGCTTTTTGTTGTGGTCGAGAATGACCTGCTGATAGAGTTCGCTCAGTTCCGACACTTTAACTAAACACCTCGATTACTTTCTGCACCGCCCCGGCGAGCGTGTCAACTTCTTCTTTCGTGTTGTAGAAGGAGAAGGAGGCGCGCGCCGTGGCCGGGATGTCGAAGCGTTTCATCACCGGCTGCGCGCAATGATGACCGGCGCGGATGGCGATGCCTTCCTGATCCAGAATCGTCCCCACGTCGTGCGGGTGCACGTCTTCGATGACGAACGAGAGCGCGCCCGCTTTTTCGCGCGCCGTGCCGATGATGCGGACGCCTTCGATGGCCGTCAGCTTCTCCGTCGCGTAGGCGAGGAGTTCGTGTTCGTAGGCGTGCGCGGCGGCGCGGTCGAGTCCGTCCAGATAATCAATCGCCGCGCCGAGTCCGATCTGCGAGGCGATGGCGGGCGTGCCCGCCTCGAACTTGTTCGGCAGCCCCGCGTAGGTCGTCTTTTCAAAGGTGACGGTGCGGATCATGTCGCCGCCGCCGAGGAAAGGATTCATGCGCTCCAACAGTTCGGCGCGTCCGTAGACGACGCCGCTCCCGGTCGGCGCGAACATCTTGTGGCCGGAGATGATGTAGAAATCCGCGTCCAAATCCTGCACGTCGATGGACAGGTGCGGCGCGCCCTGCGCTCCATCGACGAGGACGGGCACGCCCTGCTTGTGCGCGCGCGCGACGATCTCCTTGATCGGGTTGATCGTGCCGAGCGCGTTCGAGACGTGCATCACACAGACGAGCTTCGTCCGTTCGTTCAAGAGCGATTCATACTCGTCGAGCAAAAGTTCGCCCGCGTCGTTCATCGGGATCACGCGAAGCGTCGCGCCCTTCTCTTCGCAGAGCATCTGCCACGGGACGATGTTCGCGTGATGCTCCATCGCCGACACGATGATCTCGTCGCCCGCCGAGACGAACTTGCGCCCGTAGCCGTGCATAACGAGATTGATGCCTTCGGTGCAGCCGCGCACGAAGATACACTCGCGCGTTTCGCGCGCGTTGATGAAGCGGCGCACCTTCTCGCGCGCCCCCTCGTAGGCGGTCGTCGCGCGCTGGCTCAGGTAATGCACGCCGCGATGGATGTTGGAATGTTCCTCTCGCAGGTATCGGCTGCCGCGGTCGATCACGACCTGCGGCACCTGCGAGGAGGCCGCATTGTCGAGATAGACGAGCGGCTTGCCGTTGACCGTCTGACCGAGCACCGGAAAATCTTCGCGCACCCGCGCCACATCCCACGACAACGTGGATACGCCGCCCGCCCCGCCGCCCGCTTGTTTCTCACCCGACATAGATTTCTCTGTTGCACTCATAGAATTTTAAATAGTTTCAAGTTTCAGGTCGCAGGTTTCAAGTCTGAAAAGCACTTCGTTCTTTAACTTGAAACTTGAAACCTGAAACTTGAAACCGCCGGTTACACTTCGAGCCGCGCGTGGAGGCGGTTCAGGATCGCCTCGTCCAACTGCCGCTTGATCGATTCGATCTTGATCTTATCAACCAACTCTTCCGCGAAACCGTAGGTCAGCAAGTTGCGCGCGAGGTCTGGATGCAGCCCGCGGCTGACGAGGTAGAACAACTCCTCCTCTTCGAGCTGTCCCACGGTCGCGCCGTGCGCGCATTTCACATCGTCGGCGTAAATCTCCAACTGCGGCTTGGTATCGACGCGCGCCTCGTTCGAGAGCAGCAGATTCTTGTTCGACTGCTGCGCGTCGGTCTGTTGCGCGTCGCGGTGGACGAACACCTTGCCGTTGAAGACGGCGCGCGATTTGCCGTCGAGGATGCCTTTGTAAAGTTGGTGGCTCGTGCAATGCGGGCTGGAGTGATCGATCAGCGAATGCGTGTCGGCGTGCTGTCCGGTGCCGACGAGATAGAGGCCGTCAACCCAACACTCCGCGCCCTCGTGCGCGAGCCGGACTCCGATGCCGTGACGCGAAAGCTGCGCGCCGAGCGTGATCGTCGTCAAGTCGTAGACGCCGCTGCGTTCGAGTTCCGCGTTCGTCACGGCGATGTGAAAGGCCGCTTCGCTCTCGCGCTGAACTTTGTAATGCGTCACGCGCGCGTTTTCGCCGACGAACACTTCGACCACGGCGTTCGTGAAGGAAGCGGATTCATCCACCGACGCGTAACTCTCGATGATCGTCGCCGCGCTGTCGCGTTCGGCGACGACGAGCACGCGCGGTAAAACAGCCGCCGGTTGCGCCGACGGGGCGGACAGAAACAGCAGTTGAATCGGCCGGGTCGCCTGCGCGCCCGTGGGCAGGTACACGAGCGCACCCTCGCGCAGGAAGGCCGCGTTGAGGGCTTGGAAACCGTCAATCTCAGGGTCGCCGGGACGCGCGAGATACGAGCGCATGACTGATTCGTGTTCGCCCGCGAAGGCTGCCGCGAAGTCCGCCACGACGACGCCCGCCGGTAAATTTTCCACGGAGGAAAACTCCGCGCGGTAAATTCCGTTGACGAAGACCAGACGGCTCGCCGCCTCCGGGGCGAGAAAAGCGGCCACGTCATCCGCGCTCAATCCGGCGCGCGTTCCGGCCTCAACCGGCGTAAACGCGCCCCGCGCGATTGCGCCGACGTTCGTGTACTTCCAATCCTCCAGGGCGGTCGTCGGGAAGCCGACGGTCTCGAAACGCTCCATCGCCGTCTCGCGCAGGCGCAGCGCCCACGCGGGCAGGGCGGGCGCGTCCGCCGCCTGCATCGCGTCGAACGCAGCGCGGTATAAACTCTTCTCTTTCGTCGCTTGTACCATCAT
>DASQNL010000402.1:0-2803 GCA_035644995.1 Pyrinomonadaceae bacterium
GTGGCGGGAGTTGGAGACGGAGCGGGCGTTTCATTCGGGGCTGGTGGAGCCTGTGGTGGGGGAGTTGGTGGAGGCGGCGGAGCGGGCGGGGCTGCGCGAGCCGGAGGGAGCGTTCGTGTCGGGTGTGAGCGGGCGATGGGCTGGGAGTGAAGTGGCGGAGGCGGAGTACTGGGGGCGGCAGGCGCGCGAGGCGGTGCGGTTCGGGGAAGGAGTGGAGGAAGTGTTGGGGAGCGGAGGGGAGTGGTACTTGTTGGAGGTGGGAGCGGGGCGCGGGCTGGCGGCGTTGGCGCGGCAGGTGGTGCGGGGAGGGAAGCGGGTGAGCGCGGGAGGGATGGGGCACGAGTGCGGAGCGACGCTGAGCGGAGCGGAGGCGAGAGGCGCGGCTAAGGGAGAGGGCAAGGGAGAGGGCAAGGGAGAAGCGAGAGGCGAGGATAAGAGAGAAGCGAGAGGCGAGAGGCAGGGAGAGGCGCGAGGGATGGTGCGGGAGTTGGGGCGGATGTGGGAGAGCGGAGTGGCGATAGGAGGAGGGGAGCGAGGGGGACGCAGGGTGACGCTGCCCACTTATCCTTTTGAACGTCAGTCGTACTGGGTCGAAGCCCGGCAGGCGACGAACGGCCACGGCGCGCTGCAACGAAAGTCGAGCGTGGCGGATTGGTTCTACTTGCCCTCTTGGAAGCGCACGATGCCCGCCGAGCGTCCGGCAACTTCTCTTGAGGGTGAGCAGCCGAAACGCTGGCTTCTCTTCGATGATGAGCGGGGTCTCGGCGTGGAGATGGCCGAACGACTCTCGCGGGAGGGAGCGGAAGTCATAAGCGTGCACGCCGGTGAGAGTTTCGCGCGGGCGGGCGATGATGCTTTCGTCGTCGATGTGCGTCGTCGTGAAGATTACTACGCGTTGCTCGATGCTTTGCGAGATCAAAACAGACTGCCGCAGCACATCGTTCACCTGTGGGGTGTGAAAACTTCGGATGCCGATGCGGGTGAGGGCGCGCTGGACGAAGGTTTCTATAGTCTCATGTACCTCGCGCAGTCGCTCGGCGAGCAAGTGCTGTCGCAGTTGGTGGGCGAAGAGACGGCTGCGCCGGCGATTGCCGTCACGGTCGTCTCCGAAGGGATGCAGGACGTGACGGGCGAGGAGCGGCTCTGCCCGGAAAAGGCCACGCTGCTCGGCGCGGCCACCGTGATCCCGCAGGAGTATCCGGGCGTGACCTGTCGCAGCGTGGATGTCGTCCTGCCCGAATCGGGAACGTGGCAGAGAGAAGCTCTGGTCGAACACCTGCTCGCCGAGGCGGAGTCGCAGACGACGGAGCCGGTCGTCGCTTATCGCAACGGGCAACGTTGGGCGCAGGAGTTTACGCAGGCCAGTTGGGGCGAGGCCGGAGGGCGGCCGCCCCGCCTGCGCGAAGGCGGCGTCTATCTCATCACGGGCGGGCTGGGCGGCGTCGGGCTGGCATTAGCGGAGTATCTGGCGCGCGAGGCGAACGCGAAGTTGACGCTCGTCGGGCGTTCGGAGTTGCCCGCGCGCGACCTGTGGGAAAGCCGGATCGAAGAGGATGCGGCGGCCGACGGGTTGGGCTGGAAACTGCGCCGCCTGCTCGCGCTCGAAGCGTCGGGCGCGGAGGTGCTGACCGTCAGCGCGGATGTCGCCGACCTCGAACAGATGCGCGACGCTCTCGGCGCGACGCTCGCACGCTTCGGTGGTCTCGACGGTGTGATTCACGCGGCCGGCATCGTTGACGGCGGCTTGACGCAACTCAAGTCCACGGAGGCGGCCGCCCGTGTGCTCGCGCCGAAGGTGCGTGGAACGCGTGTGCTTGAGGCGTTGCTCAAAGACACGAAGCTCGACTTCCTGATTCTCTGTTCTTCAATTCGCGCCGTCCTCGGCGGGGCGGGCGCGTTCGATTACAGCGCGGCCAATGCCTTCCTCGATCTCTTCGCGCGCAGTAAGTCGCGCGAGCCGGGCGGTCGGGTGATCTCGATCAACTGGGATGGGTGGCTGGAAGTCGGGATGTCTGTGAAGTCCGCTCCGGGCGCGGCTCACGAAGGCGCGGCAGCAGCGGCAGCGGCGGTGGACGGCGACACGCCGCTCCAAGAAGGAATGTTGACGAGGGAAGGCGTCGAAGCCTTCGAGCGCATCTTGAAGGCGCGCGCGCCGCAGGTTATCGTCTCAACCCGCGACTTCCCCGCGCTCGTCGAACGGAACCGGCAGGACACGGCCGCCACGCGTTTGGCCGAAATCAAGAAAGCGCGGCTCGCGGCCTCGGCGCACCCGCGCCCGCAGTTGAGCAACGCCTACATGGCGCCGCGCAACGAGGCCGAGCAGACGTTGGCGGACATCTGGCAGAGCTTGCTGGGGCTGGAACAGGTCGGCGTCCACGACAACTTCTTCGAACTCGGCGGCGACTCGGTCGTCAGCATTCAGGTCATCGCCAAGGCCAATCAAGCCGGTCTGCGCCTGACGCCGAAGCAAGTCTTCGAGCACCAGACAATCGCCGAACTTTCGGCGGTCGCCGGACAAGCCCCCGCCATCGACGCGATGCAGACCACCGTCACCGGCGACGCGCCGCTGTTGCCGATTCAACACTGGTTCTTCGAGCATCCGCTCGCGCATCCGCACCACTTCAATCAGGCCGTCCTGCTGGAAGCCCGCGAACCCTTGCAACCCGAACCCTTGCGCCGCGCCCTCGCCGCTCTGCTCTCGCACCACGACGCGCTGCGCCTGCGCTTCGCCCGCTCCGAAGCAGGCGGCTGGCGACAATGGCACGCCGCTCCCGACGCCGACCTGCCCTTCTCTCACGTCACG
>DASQNL010000403.1:0-2887 GCA_035644995.1 Pyrinomonadaceae bacterium
ATCCTGCTCGGCGGGTTGGCGTTGAACGCCCTCTGCGGTTGGTGGTGGGCTGATCCGGTCGCGGCTTTGTTGATGGTTCCGATTATCGGCGTCGAGGGTTACAAGGCTCTGCGCGGCGAAAGTTGCTGCGAGCAAGGGAAGTGTCATTAGCATCGCGCATCAGTGCGCGGGAGAAGTTTGTGATGAAAAGATTTGTGTTGAGTCTGGCGTTGTCGCTGGCGTTCGTCTCGGTCGGGGCGGCGACGGTGCGGGCGCAGGAGAAGAAGCCGTCTGCCGGAGGCGCAGCGGTGAAGTTGGAAGGGCAGGTCGTCTGCTCCTTGTGCTGGTTCGAGGAGGCTGACCGGACTAAGACGCCTTACGGCACGGCCGAGAATCTGGAGTGCGCGTTGGAATGCGCGGAGAAAGGCATCGACGCCGCGCTCGCCGTGCGTGAGGGGGCGGGGAAGACCTTTGCGCTCTACCTGCTCGAAGACGGCCGCTTCGACAAGGGCGCGAAGAACTGGCTCGCCTACATGGGCAAGCGCGTCGAGGTCGCGGGCACCGTCAGGCGCGCCGGGGGGAGCAAGAATTATCTCAAGGTCAACTCGTTGAGCGTCGTCGCGGGCGCGGACGGCGCAAGCGTCCCGGTCTTGCAGGACGCGAAAGTGATCGGCACGGAAGCGGAACTCGCGCTCAAAGACCTCTTCGGCGCGGAGCAGCGTTTGAGCGCGCTGCGCGGGCGCATCGTGGTGCTCAATTTCTGGGCGACCTACTGCGTGCCGTGCCGCAAAGAGATGCCCGACCTCGCCCGGATTCAGAACAACTACGCCGCGCTCGGCGTGCAGGTCATCGGCGCGACGGCCGAGGACGCGGCGGCGCGCCCGAAGGTGATGCAGTTCATCAAGGAGACGAAACTCAATTTCCCCGTCTGGCTCGGCGCAACCACGGGCGACATGGAGCGGTTCGGCCTCGCGCCCGTGCTCCCCGGCACGGTCATCATCGGCCGCGACGGCCGCATCGTCTGGCATCGGAGCGGCGTCGTCAAGGAAGCCGACGTGAAGCAAAAGATTGACGAACTGCTGGCGCAGTCGGCGAAAGCGGAGGGAAGCGCGCCTGACGCCGCGCCGCGCGCGGAAGCGCCGGCGCGGGTAAAAGCGGCGGGCGAGACGAGAGAGGAGCACGCGTCGAGCGTGCCCTCTTGACCCTCTTGACCGGGCGAAGGCCGCGCCGTGAGCGGGGCAGGAAACGAAAACAAGGAGCGTTGGGTTTACGGCATGCGCGTGCTCTCGAAGCAGATTCCGCGCGCCACCGTGCGCACAACTTTAACTTACAAATTTCACCCGCGCCTGACGGCCGGAGTGGAATACAACCCCGGCGCGGACGAGGTTGCGCCCATCGCCAACTTGCTTATTTTGACGGAGACGAAGCGGCGTCCCGCCCTGATGGTCGGCACGAGTTCGGATCGCATCGGCACGCCTTCCGGCCAGTCTTATTACCTGACCCTGAGCAAGAGCCTGCGCCGCGAGACGGGGCTTCCCGTCGCGCCCTACCTCGGCGTGGTTTACGGCACGTTCCAGCACAGATTTCTGCCCGTCGGCGGCATGAGCATTCAACTCAACAAGAATTTCTCCGCCCTCCTGACGCACAACGGCATCAACTTCCACCCGATCCTTAATTACACCTACGACCGCCACGCCTTCTCGCTCATCATGGTCAAGAGCAAGTATCCGGGCGTGAGCTACAGCGTCGCATTCTGAGCGAGGGAAGGGGAAAGGGTAAGGGGGAAAGGGAAAAGGATAAAAAACTCAGGCCGTGCGGTCTTTTCTCTTTCCCTTACCCTTTCCCCCTTACCCTTTCCCCGGCTTTACTTACTTTCCCCTTCCCCTCGCCCCATCCGCTTGCTAAGATGTGCGCGTAATAACAAAGGCGCGACACACTCGAATGATCTCTCCCCGCCGGACAGCGAACAGGCTTGTTCCCCCTTCCGGTGTCGCCGCCGCTTTATCATTTTTTTAGACGCCGTTAAGGAGAAGTTGCATGAAATCATTTTGGAAACGACTGACGTGCGCGTTGCTGTTTTGCGTTCTCGCATCGGCGGCGGCCTCGGACGCCCCGGCGCAGGCCGGTAAAAAAGAACTCAAAGCGCAGGAAGAGGCGCGCGAACAGGCGAACAAGGCGGCGAAAGTTTTCCGTCAGATCATGTCCACGCCGGAGAGGGCGATCCCCAGAGAGTTGATCGACAAGGCCGAAGCGGTCGCCGTCTTCCCGGACGTGATCAAGGCGGGCTTTCTGCTCGTCGGCGGGCGCGGCGGGCGCGGCGTCATCAGCCGTCGCATCCCCGGCGGCTGGAGCGCGCCCGCGTTCTTCAACCTCGGCGGCGGCAGCATCGGCCCCCAACTCGGCGCGTCTTCAACTGACTTCGTGCTCCTCTTCATGAACGAAGACGCGGTGAAGGGATTGCTCGACGACAAGTTCGAAATCGGCGGCGAGGGCAGCATCGCCGCCGGCCCCGTCGGGCGCGCGGCCAGCGCGTCGACCGACCTCCAACTCCGCGCCGCCATACTTTCATATTCACGCAGCAAGGGTCTCTTCGCCGGTCTCGAACTGAAGGGCGTCGTCATCAACCCCGACAACAAAGACAACGAGGCCGTCTACGGCATGAAGGCCAGAGAACTGCTGACGGGCAAGGGGCTGATGCGCGGCGGCAAGCCGTGGATTCCCCAGAGCGTGCGTAATTTCCCGTTGCAACTGTCGCGCTACTCGCGTAAGTAAGTGCGAGAAAGGTCTGAAGGCATGAAGCATTTGTTGTCGTCGAGTAAGACGCGTCGGCGGCGACGGTCGTCGTCGCCGTGGCGGTCTGCGCTCGTCGCGCTCTGGGTGACGGCCGCGAGCCTCGCGCCCGTCGCCC
>DASQNL010000404.1:0-2365 GCA_035644995.1 Pyrinomonadaceae bacterium
GCGGCGAGGGGCGGGCTAATGCTGTTCGGAAAGGTGTTGGAGAGAATGAGCGCGGCGAAGAGAAGCGCGCCGCCCGCGCGCGACGGCAGGCGGCGCGAAGATGTCAACGAGAGTGTGCGAGAGCGGCGGCGCATCGGCTATCGTTCGACGACCGTGAAACTCGCTTCGAGTCCATCGGCGGAACTCGTCCCGGCGAACACTTTGAACTCGCCGGGTTCGACGATGAAGCGGAGCGCGCGATTATAAAATCCGAGGTGTTCGGGCGTGAGGCGAAACTCGACGCGCCGACGCTCGCCGGGCGCGAGCGTCACGCGCTCGAAGCCTTTCAACTCCTTGACGGGGCGCGTCATGCTCGCCGCCACGTCGCGCACGTAAAGCTGCACCACCTCGTCGCCCGCGCGCGCGCCCGTGTTCTCCACCACGACGCTCGCCGTCAGTTGCCCGTTCGGGCGGATGCTTTGCGCGCTCAGTTGTAAATCAGACAGGCGAAACTGCGTGTAGCTGAGGCCGTAGCCGAAAGGGTAGAGCGGCGTCCACGGCACGTCTAAATATTTCGCGGTGTACTTCTGATCGGTCGGCGGCCGCCCCGTGCGCTTGTAGTTGTAATAGAGCGGCAGTTGGCCGACGGCGCGCGGGAACGTCACGGGCAGTTTGCCGCCGGGGTTCACGTCGCCGAACAGCACGTCGGCGATGGCGTGGCCGCCTTGCGACCCGGCGAACCACGTCTCAAGGATGGCGGGCGAGTTTTCCGCGAGCCAGTTGATGGTGAGCGGCCGCCCGTTCATCAACACGACGACGTAAGGCTTGCCCGTTTCGTGAATCGCACGGATCAACTCCAACTGCCTGCCCGGCAGATCGAGCGACGTGCGCGAGGCCGCCTCGCCGCTCATCTCCGCCGATTCGCCGACGGCGATGACCGTCACGTCCGCCCCGCGCGCGAGTTTGACCGCGTCGGCGATGCCATCACGGTCGGCCGGCGTCGTCGAATTTCTGGCCTCGTCGCTCGTCGTCGCGACGTTCGTGCCGCCGGCGTTCGTGGCCGAGGGCGGCGGCGCATCGTAGTTGCCGGTCACGCCCCGGCCTTCGACGGCCACGCCTTTCGCGGATACCACTTTCGTCTGCGGCGAGACCTTCGCCTTGATGCCTTCGAGCAGCGTCACGGCATCGGCGGCGCGCCCGTCGCCCGTCCACGAGCCGAGCATGTCCTTCGGCGAATCGGCGAGCGCGCCGACGACGGCGATTGATTTCAAACTCTTCGACAGGGGCAAAGCTCCCCGCTCGTTTTTCAACAGCACCAACGAGCGCGCGGCGATCCGGCGCGCGGCGGCGACGTGTTCGGCGCGCATCAAACTCTCGCGCTCGCGCGCCTCGTCCGCGTAGGGACGCTCGAATAAGCCGAGCCGGAACTTGAGGCGCAGCGTGCGGCGCACGGCCTCGTCGATGGCGGCGAGCGTGAGTTTGCGATCTTTCAATAGTTGCTCGCCGTGCTTGTTGTAGAGCCGGGAAACCATCTCGATGTCGACGCCCGCCGTGAGCGCGGCGCGGGCGGCTTCCCGCTCGTCGGCCGCGAACGCGTGGTTCATCAACTCCCGCACCGATTCGTAGTCGCTCACGACCACGCCGTCGAACTTCCACTCGCCGCGCAAAACCTCGGTCAGCGTGAACGGGTTGGCCGAGGTCGGCACGCCGTTGAGATCGTTGAACGCGCTCATAAACGTCCCGACGCCCGCCTCGACCGCGGCTTTGAACGGCGGGAAGTAAACTTCGCGCAAGCTGATTTCCGACATGTCCACGGTGTTGTAATCGCGCCCGGCTTCGGCCGCGCCGTAGGCGACCCAGTGCTTCGCACAGGCGACGATGCGCGTGGGCGCGCCGTAGTCCGCGCCTTGAAAGCCGCGCACGCGCGCGCGCGCAAACACCGAGCCGAGATAGGGGTCTTCGCCCGCGCCCTCGACGATGCGCCCCCAGCGCGCGTCGCGCGCGATGTCCACCATCGGCGCGAACGTCCAGCGCACGCCCGCCGCCGAGGCTTCGGCCGCCGCGATCTCGGCCGACGCTTCGGCGGCCGCCGGGTCGAAGCTCGCGGCCTCGCCGAGCGGCACGGGGAAGATGGTGCGGTAGCCGTGGATCACGTCGAAGGCGAAGAGGACGGGAATCTTCAAACGCGACTCCGTCATGGCGATGCGCTGCAACTCGTTCGTGCGCGCCGCGCCGCGCACGTTCAAGGTCGAGCCGAGCAGGCCGCGCCGCACCAGTTCGCGGTGTTCGGGGCGGAAGTTGCCGTTGGCCTCGCCGTCGAGCATCTGTAGCTGGCCGAGTTTTTCGGCGAGCGTCATGCGTGCGAGGAGGGCATTGATCTTGCGTT
>DASQNL010000405.1:0-2016 GCA_035644995.1 Pyrinomonadaceae bacterium
GGCCGTAGAGCAGCATCGCGCCGCCGTAGAGCGTCCAGACGAGCGAGAGCGATAACCCTTGCGCGAGGCGCAGGTCGCGCGTGTCCGCGTTGGCGAGCGCGCCGGCGCGGATCAGTTTCTCGAAGTAGCCGGTGGCTTCGAGGCTGAGCGCGGCGATGGCGTAGAGGTTCGCCGCGACGATGATGGCGGTCACGACGGCGCGCCGCTCCGGTTCGTCGATTTTGTCGGAGCGCGCGTAGAGCCGCCCGGCATACCAGAGCGCGGCGACGAAAGCGGCGAAGGCGGCGAAGGTTTGATTGATGAGCGGCAGATGCCACGCGGCGTTATAGAAACCCGCATCGAAGGCGATAACTTTCGCGCCCGTCACGGCGAGCCACGCGAGCGCGGCATAGCGCAAGGCGGGCAAGTTTCGCTTCGTCCCGACGACGAGCGCAGCGAGCGCGTAGAAAGTCCAGAGCACGGTCAGCGTAAACTGCCGCGCGTTTTCGATGACGCTGTAGGCGTCGCGGTCGTCCGGGTTGATCAAGGCGAGGCGCGCGTTGAAGTAGTCGCTCGCGTCAACGGTGAGCAAGGTCAGGGCGACGATGTTGGCGGCGAGGATGAGCGCCGCGCCGATCAACCCGCGCTCGCTCCGCGCGATGCGCCCGCCCTCGCGGCGGTAGAGCCAGACCGCCCCGCCGAGCGCGGCGACGAGCGCGGCGGCCGAGACGGCGCGGCGGTTCAAGAGCGGCACGAACATCTCGCCCGCGCGGTAGCCGAATTCCAACAGGTCGGACGTGAACCAGTGGAGCGCGGCGAAGGCGAAGACCGGGAGCGCGACGTAGCGCGGCGCGTCGGCGTCGGCGCGCAGGCCGATCCAGACGAGCATCAGGGCTTCCGTCGCCCACACGATAGTGACCCACTGCTGATCGAGTTGGATGGCGGCGGCGAGCGTGAAGAAGGTGACGGCCGCGCCGATGTAAGAGAGCGCGAGCAGCTTGTCGGCGCGATGGCGTTGGTACGTGAAGTAAAACAGGAGCACGTAGAAGGCCGACCAGAGGAGCGCGTAGGAGCCGAGCCAGGGCTGGTGCGCGGGTTCCAGCAGCGCGTAGCTCGCGGCGAAGAAGAGGGTCGCGTTCCAGATGATGAGCGAGATGTCGAACCAGCGCGCGGGTCGTTGCTTGACGACGTTGTAAACGACGCCGAGCGCGTTGAACATGAGGAAAAAGAGCGTCAGGAAAAAGAGCGTCGGCCAGAGTTTCCAATCTTCGTAATGGATGACGCCCCAGCCGGCGAAGGTCAGCACGGTGGCGACGAAGGCCATGTGGTTGAGGCTGCGCCAGCGTTTGAAGTAGGCGAGCGCGAGCACGCCGGAGTTGAGCAGGGCGACGTAGCCGAAGAGTCCGATTTGATTATCGACGCCGGTCGAGAGCAGGGCGGGCGTCATAAAGCCGCCGATGAGGCCGAGCACGGCGATGGCGTAAGCGTGGTAGCGCGCGGCGAGCAGCACGGCCGTCGTCGTCACGGCGATCATCAGGAGGAAGGCGGGGACGACGCCGACGAGTTCGTAGAAGACGCGCGCGGCGTAGACGGTGAGATAGAGAATGAGGATGCCGCCGCCGGAGAGCACGTAGGCATAACTGCGATAGCCGCGCGCGCGCAGGCGTTCGGCGGCGAAGAGAATACCGCCGCCCGCCGCCGCGCCGAACAGCACCTGCCCGCGCTCCCCGATCCAATCGTTGTCGAAGGCATACTTGAGGAAGAAACCGACGGTGAGCGAGACGGCGATGATGCCGAGCCAGTTGAAGAGACTCCCGCCGATGAGTTGTTCCAGATCGCGGCGCGCGGGCAGGATGCCTGCCGGTTGCGTCTCGCGCGCACGGGCGGCGTTGCCCGCGCGCGTCGCCTCTTGCGCACGGTGCGAAGGGGAGGATGTCGGCGGGTGGACGTGATTGCCATTTGCGGTTGCACTCTGCTGAGGCTGCCCGGTCGTGTATGGGGCACGCGCTTCTTCGGGTAGGCGCGTCGCAGCGTCTG
>DASQNL010000406.1:0-1613 GCA_035644995.1 Pyrinomonadaceae bacterium
GTTTATCTCACGCAAAGGCGCAAAGGCGCAAAGAAGCAAGGGTTAGATGAATTGTGAAACTTGCTCTTGTAAAAGTTGCCACGCGCGGCGGACGTGTTCTTCGGTGGTGCGGATGTTGCCGACGGCGAGGCGGAGCGTGAACTTGTTGTCGAGGCGCGTGTGCGAGATGAAGATCGAGCCGCTTGAGTTCGCGGCGTGCATGAGTCGTTCGTTGAGCGCGTCGAGGCGCGCGGCGCGTGTCGCGTCGTCGTCCGTCTCGACTTCTTTGGAGGGGCGTGCGCGGAAGCAGACGACGCTCAGGGGCACGGGCGCGAGCAGTTCCCAATCGGGGGAATCCGTGACCCAGGAGGCGAAGAGGCGCGCGAGGCGACAGTGTTCGCGTATGCGCGTGGCGAGTCCTTCGTGCCCGAAGTAGCGCAGGATCATCCAGAACTTGAGCGAGCGGAAGCGGCGACCGAGTTGGACGCCGTAGTCCGCGCCGTTGCGCACGCCGCCGGTCTCCGCGTCGGGCGTGCGCAAATATTCGGGGACGAGCGAGAAGGCGCGGTGCAGCACTTCGATCCGGCGGCAATAGAGCACGGAGAGATCGAAGGGCGTGAAAAGCCACTTGTGCGGGTTCAAAGTCAAAGAGTCGGCGCGTTCGCAAGCATCCATGACGAGCGGGCGCAGTTCGGGCACGACGCCCGCCGAACCGGCGTAGGCCGCGTCGACGTGCAACCAGAGCTTGTGTTCTTCGCAGATACTTGCGACGGCATTGACGGGGTCGATGCTCGTCGTGGAAGTCGTGCCGACGGTGGCGACGACGCAGAAGGGACGAAGACCTGCGCGCTTGTCTTCTTCGACGGCGCGGGCGAGCGCCCGGGCGTCCATGCGAAATTCGGCGTCGGCGGGAATTTTGCGGAGCGAGCGCTGGCCGAGTCCGAGCGCGATGACGGCCTTGTCAATCGAAGAGTGCGACTGTTCGGATGCGTAGACGCGCAGAAGCGGGAGGTCTGGCCGACCGCTCAATCCCTGTTCGCGTATGTCTAAATTCAGATTCTCGCGCGCGGCGGCGATGGCGTGGAGGCTTGAGACGGAAGCAGTGTCGTAGATGACGCCCGCAAACTCTGCGGGCAGGCCGAGCATCTGTCGCAGCCAGGAGAGCGAGACTTCTTCGAGTTCGGCGGCGGCGGGCGAGGTGCGCCAGAGCAGCGCCTTCACGTCGAAGGCCGCGCTCAGAAGTTCGCCGAAGATGCCGGGCGCGGAAGTTGACGTGGCGAAGTAGGCGAAGAACGAAGGGTGACTCCAGTGCGTGAGCGCGGGCAGAATCAGTCGATCCACGTCGGCGAGAATCGCGTCCATCGTCTCGCCCGCGGCGGGCGGCTCGGCGGGCAGTTTTTCAATTAACTCGCGCGGCCTGACCTGCGCGAGCACCGGGCGCGCTTCGATGTCTGCGAAATAGTCGCTGATCCAATCGATGAGAGCGTGGCCGTGCCGTCGAAACTCTTCGGCGCTCATATCGCCCGTCGGGGGCGGCGCGTGGCCTTCGCGGTCGCTGTCGGTCTGTTTCATGTCCGGGCATTGTAACGGGGAAGTGCGGCTCGCGTCACATGCGAAGGTTAATTTGAGATAAG
>DASQNL010000407.1:0-12566 GCA_035644995.1 Pyrinomonadaceae bacterium
TGGCGGCCTTTGCGAACAAGTTGGTTGATAGTCGGCACTGCTGTATTCCGTCCTCTTCCGTAGCGTCGAAAGTAGCGTCGTTTCTCAAAGCGCAAAAGACTCCGAATCCTGCCTCTAACCGGAACTCGTCCGGCAGTCAGCGCAAGAAGCGGTTGGCCTCTGTTTAGATAAACTAAAACGGGATGTTCCGTGCGGCGTCTCGCTTTGAGGGAGACGGGTGTGGATCATGGCTTCCCTACGAGCCAAAATGTTTCTCTGTGGCGTCGCCTATCCCGAAGGAAAGGAGTGAGACGCTAAGACCGAAATCCGCGCCATTTTCGCGTGCTTCGCGTTGGAATCCGCCGTCGGCCATGACTGGCCGAACCGGCGGCGCGCGAGCATTTACGCCACAATAATTATCAAGCGGCCATCTTAAACAAGAGACAGCCCGGCAACGCCTCCACACCGACAGAACCTACTCAGCGTTGCTCTCTTGGGAAATGGACTGCATGTCCAAACGAGGGATTGTAAGGATTGACTCAAGATATGTCAAGTTGCCAACTGACCTCGCATTTATTTCCTAAATCCTCCCGAAAATTGACATATAATCAAGTTCTTAACCACGTGTCACGTGAGTTTCACACAACCGAAATAATGTATATACTGAGATGAATGAAATTATTTCCTATCTTGCTGGAAAAATGGCCGACAGACTTCCTTCATTTATGCTTTCCCGGCTTCTTTCACCAAAGAAAGTTGCCCAACAGGTAAGGGTAAATTTAAGAGGTGTGAATCCAATCCGTCTTGATTTGAATGCGGTAAATCCACAGATTGCTCTTTGGTTCGAGATTACGAATTTGAGCAACCTGAAACTGACCCTAGACCGCTTATTGATAGACGTTTGGTTTTCTCAACCAATCTTCAAAGACTACATATTGGAGCGGTATGAGGTACCCCCAAGAGAAATCATTACTGACATTTATTATTGGCAAAATCTAACAAATGCACAGAAACAGCAGATTAAATTGTGCCAATCTAATCATGGAAGAATCTACATAAATTTGACAGCATATTTTGACTCTAAGATTGGGAGAGTCGAAGTTAACAGTAAGATTGAACGGACAAATGTATGAATGTTTTCTGAGAAGGAAGTTTATGCACAACGAGTTTACGGCGATTATTGAACAGGATGGTGAATGGTTTATCGGTTACTGCCCGGAGATTCCGGGCGCAAATGGACAGGGACGGACAATCGAGAAGTGCCGGGAGAATCTGGCCGGCGCTATTTCTCTTATTCTTGAAGACCGACGCGAGGATGCTTTGCGCGGAGTGCCGCAGGATGCTATTCGTGAGATGGTTGTGGTGCAATGAAGCGCGGCTCTTTACTACGGCATCTACGTAGGTACGGCTGTCACCTCAAGCGCGAAGGCAGCGAACATTCTCTGTGGGCAAATCCAAAAGACAGGCGCAGTTGAGGCAATACCCCGCCATACAGAAATATCGAACCTGCTTGCCAAGAAGATTTGCCGCAACTTGTCCGTGCCGGAACTGTAAACTGTCAGGATTGTCGTTTCAGGTATCAAATCGCTTTTGCCGGTGTCAGTGATAAGAAAAGGGCGTTTCCTTTAACGGGAAACGCCCTTTTCTTCGGTCGAATTGCGAACGAGAGAGTTGTTTTTACTCGTCGTCAGCAATAATCGCGTCGCCGTCGCCTGCTGCTGCTGCTGTCGCCACGGTGGCGGGTTGAGCGGCGGCGGTGGTGGCGGGAACGTCTGCGCCGATGATTTCCGGCAGGTTGTCGAGGCCGCGATCCATGTGCGCGCCTTGATCCGCCGTCTCGTCGCGGTCAACCGTGACGTTGCGGTAGAACTCCATGCCCGTCCCGGCCGGGATGAGGCGACCCATGATGACGTTCTCTTTAAGGCCGCGCAGGTAATCGATGCGGCCTGAGATCGCCGCCTCGGTCAACACGCGCGTCGTTTCCTGGAAGGAGGCCGCGGAGATGAACGAGTCGGTCGAGAGCGACGCCTTCGTGATGCCGAGCAGCAGGGGTTCGGCCTTCGCTTGCTCGCCGCCGCCATCTTCCAGATCGGCCACGCGTGCGTTTTCGTCCGTGAAGCGGAAGCGGTCAACCTGCTCGTCGAGCAGGAATTCCGTGTCGCCGACTTCGCGAATCTTCACCCAGCGCAACATCTGCCGGACGATCACTTCGATGTGCTTGTCGTTGATGTTCACGCCTTGCAGGCGATAGACCTCTTGAATCTCGTTGACGATGTACTCCTGCAAACGGTTCATGCCGAGCACGCGCAAGATGTCGTGCGGGTTCAAGGGGCCGTCCATCAACGCCTCGCCCGCGCGCACGCGGTCGCCTTCCTGCACGTTGATGTGTGTGCCGCGCGGGATGTCGTACTCGCGCTCCTCGCCGTCGTTGCCGACGACGATCAGCTTGCGCTTGCCCTTGGCGATAGGGCCGAGTTTGATGATGCCGTCGATCTCGGACATGATGGCCGTCTCGCGCGGCTTGCGCGCTTCGAACAACTCGACGACGCGGGGCAAACCGCCCGTGATGTCTTTCGTCTTCGTCGTCTCGCGCGGAATCTTCGCGATGATGTCGCCCGGCTCAACTTCGTCGCCGTCGCCCACCATCAGGTTAGCCCGCACGGGCATCTGGTAAGTCTTCAGGATTTTGTTCGCGCCGAGGCTGCGAATCTCGAAGCGCGGCTGCTTCTTCTCGTCGGGCGAATCCTTGACGACGAGGCGCGATTGTCCCGTGACCTCGTCCACCTGCTCGTCAACCGTGACCCCTTCCTTCAAATCCTGATACTTGATCTTGCCCGCCACCTCCGTCAGGATCGAGAAGGTAAACGGATCCCACGTCGCCAGCAGTTGATCCTGACGGACGCGCTGCCCCTCTTCGACGTGCAGGTGCGCGCCGTAGACGATCTGGAAGCGCGCCACCTCGCGGTTGCGTTCGTCGTGAATGGTGAGCGCGCCGTTGCGGTTCATGGCGATGATCTCGCCCTTGCGGTTCTTGACCGTCTGCAACTCGACGTAGTGAATCGTGCCGTCCGTGCGCGCTTCGTGCTTGGAAGACTCTTCGAGACGCGCCGTGCCGCCGATGTGGAACGTGCGCATCGTGAGCTGCGTGCCCGGCTCGCCGATTGATTGCGCGGCGATGACGCCCACCGCCTCGCCGATGTCCACGGGCTTACCGGTGGCGAGGTTGCGCCCGTAGCACTTGATGCAGACGCCGCGACGCGACTCGCAGGTGAGCACCGAACGGATGCGCACGCGCTGCACGCCGGAGCGTTGAATCTCCGCCGCCACGTCTTCGTTGATCTCCTCGCCGATGTCCACGATGATGCGCCCTTCGACGGGATCGATCACGTCGTCGAGCGCGGTGCGGCCGACGATGCGGTCGCGCAACGATTCGATCTCTTCGCCGCCTTCGACGATGGCCGTCGAGGAAATTCCCCGGAGCGTGCCGCAATCCGGCTCAGAGATGATCACGTCCTGCGCCACGTCAACGAGGCGGCGCGTGAGATAGCCGGAGTCGGCCGTCTTCAAGGCCGTGTCCGCGAGACCCTTGCGCGCGCCGTGCGTGGAGATGAAGTACTGCAAGACGTTCAAGCCTTCGCGGAAGTTTGAACGAATCGGCGTCTCGATGATTTCGCCCGAAGGCTTCGCCATCAGGCCGCGCATGCCGGCGAGTTGGCGAATCTGCTGCGCCGTGCCGCGCGCGCCCGAATCCGACATGATCAGGATCGGGTTCAACTCGCCCGAATCCTTCTCGCGCTTGTCCATCGCCTTGAACATCTCTTTGGCGACCTTGTCGGTCACTTCCGACCAGATGGCGATGATCTTGTTGTAACGCTCGCCGTTCGTGATGACGCCGTCGCGATACTGCTTATCGACTTCGATCACGTCCGAGTCGGCCTGACCGACGAGAGCCTTCTTCGCATCCGGCGTGACGAGATCGTCGATGCCGATGGAGATGCCGGCGCGCGTCGCATAGTTGAAACCGAGCGTCTTCAAATCGTCGAGCATCTTCACCGTCATCTCGTGGCCGAGGCGCAGGTGGCAGTAGTTGACGATGGCGGTCAGAGCCTTCTTCTTGAGCGTGCCGTTGATGTAAGGCAAGCCCGCCGGGATCGAGTCGTTGAAGATGACGCGGCCGACCGTGGTGTTGATGACGCGGCGCACGTTCTCCTGCATGGTCGCGCGCATGATGTCCTGCGTGTCGTGTTCCTGCGTGAGATCGATGAGATCGCCCGCGAGGCGCAGTTTGATGGGCGTCTGCGTCGTCACTTCCTTCGCGTCGAGCGCGAGCAAGACTTCGTCCGTGTTGGCGAAGACGCGTCCCTCGCCTTTAGAACCGGCGCGGTCGCGCGTCAGGTAGTAGCAGCCGAGCACGATGTCCTGCGAGGGCACGGCGATGGGCTGCCCCGACGCGGGCGAGAGAATATTGTTCGAGGCCAGCATCAAGACCGCCGCCTCGATCTGCGCTTCGGGCGAGAGCGGAATGTGGACGGCCATCTGGTCGCCGTCGAAGTCCGCGTTGAACGCCGTGCAGACGAGCGGGTGAATCTTGATGGCCTTGCCTTCGACCAAGACCGGCTCGAACGCCTGAATGCCGAGACGGTGCAGCGTCGGCGCGCGGTTCAAGAGCACGGGATGCTCGCGGATCACCTCTTCGAGAATGTCCCACACGACCGGCTCTTGCCTATCCACCATCTCGCGCGCCTGCTTGATCGTCGCGGCATACTGCTGCTTCTCAAGCTGGTTGTAGATGAACGGTTTGAACAGTTCGAGCGCCATCTTCTTCGGCAGGCCGCACTGGTGGAGTTTCAACTCCGGCCCGACGACGATGACGGAACGACCCGAATAATCGACGCGCTTGCCGAGCAAATTCTGACGGAAGCGACCCTGCTTGCCCTTCAAGGTGTCGGAGAGCGACTTGAGCGGGCGATTGTTGACGCCGCGCAGCACGCGTCCGCGGCGGCCGTTGTCGAACAAGGCGTCCACCGCTTCCTGAAGCATGCGCTTCTCGTTGCGCACGATGACTTCGGGCGCGCGCAGTTCCATCAACTTCTTCAGGCGGTTGTTGCGGTTGATCACGCGCCGGTAGAGATCGTTCAAGTCGGACGTGGCGAAGCGGCCGCCGTCGAGAGGCACGAGCGGGCGGAGTTCGGGCGGGATGACCGGGATCACGTCGAGGATCATCCAGTTCGGCTGGTTGCCCGACTTGCGGAACGACGTGACGACCTTCAGCCGCTTGGAATACTTGAGCTTCTTCTGCTGCGAAGTCTCGTCCTTCATCTTGACGCGCAGGTCAACGGAGAGTTCTTCGATGTTGACGATGGCGAGCAGTTCCTTGATCGCCTCCGCGCCCATCTTCGCGACGAACGCGCCGGGAAAGTCGCGCATCAGTTCGCGGTAACGCTCGTCGGTCAGGAGTTCGCGCTCCTTGACGGGGGCGTCGCCCGGATCGATGACGATGTAGGACTCGAAGTAGAGCACCTTCTCCAGTTCGCGCAAGGGGATGTCGAGCAGGTGGCCGATGCGCGAGGGCAGCCCCTTGAAGAACCAGACGTGCGAGCACGGCGAGGCCAGTTCGATGTGGCCGAGCCGTTCGCGGCGCACTTTAGCCTGCGTCACTTCCACGCCGCACTTGTCGCAGATCACCCCGCGGTGCTTCATGCGCTTGTACTTGCCGCACAAGCATTCCCAATCGGTGACGGGGCCGAAAATGCGCGCGCAAAACAGGCCGTCGCGTTCGGGCTTGAACGTGCGGTAGTTGATCGTCTCCGGCTTCGTCACTTCGCCGTGCGACCACTGCCTGATCTTCTCCGGCGACGCGAGTGAGATGCGGATCGCTTCAAAGTCGGGCGCGAGTTGCGTTTTTTCTTGCTGGAATCGAAACACGTTTTATCTCCTAGTAAGCAGTCAGCCGATAAACAAATAACAGTTATTAAAGCGATTGGCGGTGAACGCGTGAGCCGTGGACAGGCTAAAACTGCTTGCGGCTCATGCGTTCACTGCTTACTTTTCCTATCCTTCCGTGCCGCCGAGCAGCGCGACCACGGGCTTGCCCGCGCCGTCCGAGGTTTCATCGGGCGCGGCGTTGCGGTCGATCAACTCAACGTCGAGACAGAGCGATTGCAACTCGCGCACGAGGACGTTGAACGACTCAGGCACGCCGGGGTTGAAATCGGCTTCGCCCTTGACGATGGCCTCGTAAATCTTCGAGCGTCCGGCCACGTCGTCCGACTTGGCCGTCAACAACTCTTGCAGAATGTGAGCCGCGCCGTAGGCTTCCAAAGCCCACACTTCCATCTCGCCGAAACGCTGGCCGCCGAATTGCGCCTTGCCGCCGAGAGGCTGCTGCGTGATCAAGCTGTACGGCCCAATCGAGCGGGCGTGAATCTTGTCGTCCACGAGGTGCGAGAGTTTGAGCATGTAGATGTAACCGATGGTCACTTTCTGCTCGAACGCCTCGCCGGAGAGACCGTCGTAGAGCACGGTCTTGCCCGAATCGCCGACGATGTCCGGCAACCCCTGCTCGCGCAAGGACGCGCTCGCTTCCTTCAACTTCTGCTTGATCTCCGGTTCGGTCGCGCCGTCGAAGACGGGCGTGGCGAAGTGGACGCCGAGCACGCGCGCCGCCCAGCCGAGGTGCGTCTCCAAAATCTGACCCACGTTCATGCGCGAAGGCACGCCGAGCGGGTTCAGCACGATGTCCACGGGCGTGCCGTCGGGCAAGTAGGGCATGTCCTCTTCGGGCAGGATGCGCGCGATAACGCCCTTGTTGCCGTGACGACCGGCCATCTTGTCGCCGACCGAGAGCTTCCTCTTCATGGCGATGAAGACTTTGACCATCTTGATCACGCCGGGGGCGAGTTCGTCGCCCTGACGGAGTTTGGAAATCTTGTCTTCGTAGATGTCCGTCAGAATCTTGACCTGACGATCCGTGCGATCCTCGTACTCTTTCACCTCCGCCGCCACGTCAACGCGCGTCGAGGCCAGATGCGCCTTGCGCAGAGCCTTCGGTTCGACGCCCGCGAGCATCTCGCGCGTGATCGTCTCGTTCTTCGGGATGCGAACTTCCTTGTCCACGAGCAGATCGGCGGAGAGCTTGCGCCCCTCGAAGAGTTCGTAGATGCGCTGGTCGCGCTGTTCGCGAAGAATTCGCATCTCGTCTTCGAGGTCGCGGCGCAGGCGATTCTCTTCCTCTTCCTCAATCGCCATCGAACGCGCATCGCGCTCCTGCCCTTTTCGCGTGAAGACCTGCACGTCAACGACCGTGCCGTCAATGCCCGGAGGGCACTGGAGGCTCGCATCCTTCACGTCGCCCGCCTTCTCGCCGAAGATGGCGCGCAGGAGTTTCTCTTCCGCCGTCAGTTGCGTCTCGCCCTTCGGCGTCACCTTGCCGACGAGGATCGAGCCGGGCTTGACCTGCGCGCCGATGCGGATGATGCCGCTCTCGTCCAGGTCGCGCAGCATGTTCTCGCCGACGTTCGGGATGTCGCGCGTGATCTCTTCGGGGCCGAGTTTCGTATCGCGCGCCTCGATCTCCAGCTCCTCGATGTGAATCGAAGTGTAGTAGTCGTCTTTGACGAGCCGCTCGGAGACGAGGATGGCGTCCTCGAAGTTGTAGCCGCGCCACGGCATGAAGGCGACGAGCACGTTGCGGCCGAGGGCGAGTTCGCCCTTGTCGGTGCAAGGCCCGTCGGCGATGACCTGTCCCTTCTCGACGCGCTCGCCGATGTTGACGATAGGCCGCTGGTTGATGCAGGTGTTCTGGTTCGACCGCTTGAACTTCGTGAGCGTGTAGATGTCCGCCGTCACCTCGCGCGAGATCGTGCCGTCCACGTTGTGGTCGGCTTTGACGATGATGCGCTCGGAATCGACGTAATCCACCACGCCGTCGCGCCGCGCGGAGACGACCGCGCCGGAGTCGCGCGCCGTGACGCGCTCCATGCCCGTGCCGATGTAAGGCGCTTCGGCGCGCAGGAGCGGCACCGATTGGCGTTGCATGTTCGACCCCATCAGAGCGCGGTTCGCGTCGTCGTTCTCAAGGAACGGGATGAGCGAGGCGGCGACGGAGACGAGTTGTTTCGGGCTGACATCGACGTAGATCAACTCGTCGCGCATGGCGACGACGAACTCGCCCGCTTTGCGCGCGGCGTTGCGCTCGTTGATGATGTTGCCGTCCGGATCGAGTTCGATGTTGGCCTGACCGACGACGTACTTGTCCTCTTCCCACGCCGTCAGGTAGAACGGGTACGGCTCGAAGTCCGCCTTCTTCCCGTCGGCGCCGATGCGCTTGTTGGCCTTCTCCACGTCCTCGTGCAGGATGTGGTCGCCCGGCTTGTACTTCGTGTCGCCGCCGTTGATGACGCGCACGTACTCGACGACGCGGCCATGTTCGACCTTGCGGTAGGGCGACTCGATGAAGCCGAACTCGTTGATGCGCGCGAAGCACGAGAGCGACGAGATGAGGCCGATGTTCGGCCCTTCCGGCGTCTCAATCGGGCAGATGCGCCCATAGTGCGTCGGGTGCACGTCGCGCACTTCGAAGCCCGCGCGCTCGCGCGAGAGACCGCCTGGCCCGAGCGCGGAGAGACGACGCTTGTGCGTGATCTCCGAGAGCGGGTTCGTCTGATCCATGAACTGCGAGAGCTGCGACGACCCGAAGAACTCGCGCACGGCCGCCGTGACGGGCTTCGCGTTGATCAGGTCGCGCGGCATCGTCGTCTGCATCTCCTGTTGGATCGACATCTTCTCTTTGATGGCGCGCTCCATGCGCACGAGGCCGATGCGGAACTGGTTCTCAAGCAGTTCGCCGACGGCGCGCACGCGGCGGTTGCCGAGGTGGTCGATGTCGTCCGCGATGAACTCGCCGGGGTTGCGCCGCATCTTCAGCAAGTAAGAGATGACCTGCACGAAGTCGCTGGCTGAGAGGAGCGGGTCGGCGATGCGGTCGCGCTCAGGTCGTCCCATCTTGATGTTGAACTTCAGGCGGCCGACGCGCGAGAGATCAAACTTGCGGTCGTCGAAGAACATGCCCTCGAACAATCTGTACGAAGTCTGCACGGTCGGCGGGTCGCCGGGACGCATCTTGCGGTAGATTTCCAGGAGCGCGTCAACCGGCTTGTTGATCACGTCTTTCTTGAGCGTGAGCGAGAGCACCGAGCCGAGATCATCGCGTTCCGGGAAGAAGACGGAGAAATTCTGCACGCCCGATTCGGCGATCTCCTGCAACTTCGCGGGGTTGATCTCGGTGTTCGCTTCGAGCAAGACCTCGCCCGTCTCCATGTTCACCACGTCGGCGATGGCATACGCGCCCTCGAACTGCTGCGTGTCAACCTCGACTTCCTTGACGTGGCCTTTGCGCAGATCGCGGAGCGCGGAGGCGGTCACCTTCTTGCCCGCGCGCGTCACGGGTTCGGCGTGTCCGCGCACCTTGAGGTCGCTGTCCACCTTCATGCCGACGAGATTGCTCGCGCCCTCTTCCGAGACCTGCACGAAGAGGCGGCCGCCTTCGACGCGCACTTCGTCCACCGTGTAGAAGGCGCGCAGGATGTCTTCGTCGGAATAGCCGGCGTTCTTCACGGCCTCTTCGAGTTGACCGTCCGTGTGGAAGGCCTTCGGGTCAAACTGCGGGTCGAGCCAGATGCCGAGCGCGCGCAGGAAGATCGAGGCGAGGAATTTGCGCTTGCGGTCGATGCGCACGTAGAGCAGGTTCTTCTGGTCGTACTCGAACTCGACCCACGAGCCGCGGTACGGAATCACCTTCGCCAGATAGACGGGCGACTTCTCGAAGAAGACGCCGGGCGAGCGGTGGAGTTGCGAGACGATGACGCGCTCCGTGCCGTTGATGATGAAGGTGCCGTTGTCGGTCATCAAGGGGATTTCGCCGAAGAAGACCTCTTCCTCCTTGATGTCGCGGATGGATTTCGTGCCCGTCTCCTGATCCACGTCGAAGACGGTCAGGCGAATCTTCACCTTCAGCGGCACGCTGTAGGTCATGCCGCGTTCTTGGCATTCCTGCTGGTCGTGCTTGTGCTTGAGGCCGACGGGTTCGCCGCAGTTGTCGCACAGTTGCGGGCGCACGGCGTTAAACGTGCCGCAGCTATGGCACAGGGATTCGCCGGGCACGAGCGGGTCGACTTTGACGAGCGTGCCGCAGTTCTTACAATTGGCGCGCAGGTAACGCAGACCTTCGAGGCGGCCGCATTTACACTGCCAGTTGCCGATGTGATACTCGACGAAATCCAGTTCGGCCGTCCCGCGAAAATCCGAGATCGGGAAGACCGAGCGGAAGACGGCCTGCAAGCCGGTCGGCTCGCGCTCCTCCGAGAGCAAGTCCATCTGGAGAAAACGGTTGTAGGAATCGCGCTGAATCTCGATCAGATTCGGGATGCGCGCCGCCGTCTTGATCTTCGAGAAGTCGTGACGGGTCGGCGGCTGGCTCAGGCGGCGACCGTGGCCGCTCGTGCTCGCTTGAAGCGGATTTGCAGACATCTTTAAATTCCTTATATTGTCCGTTGTCCGTAGTCAGGTTGTCCGTTGTTATGGTGCCGCCTGAGCTTGAACCTTGATTTTCAGGCGCTCGCCGGTTAAGGCACATACAACGGACAACTGACTACGGACAGCTGGCTATCTCTAGAGACGACAAAACGCAGCCAGAGCGCACAAGTCTCTGACCGCTTCGATAAAAGTTTAGCGGTTGATTATTCTCAAACTGACTGTGAGAGTATCGCCAACGCCTCAATACTCCCCTACCTTAGCCGCTCGGCGGCTTGACTGTCAAGAAAGCAACAGAACGGTGACAGGCGACGGGTGACAAGTGACGAGTTGAAGACAAGTTCTTATTTTCAACTTGTCACCCGTCGCCTGTCACCCGTCGTTGTCTTACTTGACTTCGACGGTTGCGCCCGCGTCCGCCAATTTCTGACGAATCGTCTCGGCCTCGTCCTTCGTGACGCCTTCCTTAACGGCCTTCGGAGCGGCTTCGACCAAGTCCTTCGCCTCTTTCAAGCCGAGCGCGGTGATCTCGCGGACGACCTTGATGACGTTGATCTTGTTGCCGCCGGCGGCTTGCAGGATCACGTCAAACTCGGTCTTCTCTTCCGCCGCCGGAGCAGCATCGCCGCCGCCCGCGCCAGCCGCCGGAGCAGCCGCCACCGCAGCCGCAGCCGCCGAGACGCCGAACACGGTCTCCAACTCTTTGACGAGTTCCGAGGCTTCCAAAAGGGTCATGCCCTTCAAATATTCGATCACTTCTTCTCTATTTGCCATGATAACTAATTAACCTCCTCAAGGGTTCTGCTTGTTGTGTTCCTTACGTTTCCGGTTCGCAGCAGGAGAACCCACGGGACACTCTCGTCCGTTCGTTGCATCCGAACTTCCGAGGGCGTCCGAGCCACTGAAGGACGACCTGACAAATCGCCCCGCCCGTTTTAACCGCGTCCAGCTACATTCAAGTGTGAATGAAAGAGATTGATTCAATGAATCAATCCTCTTTCATTCCGCAATCCGCATTCTAAAATCGTTAAGCGGCTTCCCCGCCGCCCTTCTGCTCGCCGATCTGTTTGACGACAATCGCCAGATTGCGCGGCACGGCTGAAAGCACCGTGACCAGGCGCTGCGCCTGACAATTGATGAGGAACATGATCTTCGAGATCAACACTTCCTTCGACGGCAAGCTCGCAATCGCTTCGACATCGCCGAGCGCGACGACTTTGCCCTCGACCACGCCCGCCTTGAAGCTAAACACTTCAGGGTTGTCTTTGACGAACTTCGAGACCGCTTTCGAGAGCGTCACGGCGTCCGTCGTGCTCGTCGCAATCGCCGTCACGCCTTTGAAATGCTCGGTCGCGCCCGCGAACGGCGTGCCCTCGACCGCGCGGCGCGCCAGAGTGTTCTTGACGACCATGTACTTCGCGCCCACCTCGTCCAGACGGCGGCGCAACTCCTGATCCTTCGTTACCGTTAATTTATTGAAACCCATCAGCATCGCGGCGGTCGCTTCCTGAAACTGCTGCGTGAGGGCTTCGAGGTCTTTCTGTTTCTGTTCTCTGGTTTTCATTTCTCTTCTACGCTCCTCACACGCTATTTCACGTAAGCCGTTTCGTCCAGGAGCACGCCCGGACTCATCGTCGCCGCGAGATTAACTTTCTTGACGTACTTGCCTTTGGCCGTCGAAGGCTTGGCGCGCACCACCGCGTTAAGCAACACTTGCGCGTTCTCGCGCAACAGTTGCTGATCGAAGGAGACTTTGCCGATGCCGACGTGAATCACGCCCGTCTTGTCCACGCGATACTCGACCTTACCGGCCTTCGTCTCGCGCACGGCGGTCGTCACGTCGGGCGTCACCGTCCCGGTCTTCGGGTTCGGCATCAGGCCGCGCGGCCCGAGCACTTTGCCGAGTGCGCCGACGAGACGCATCATGTCGGGCGTCGCGATGACGGCGTCGAAGTCGAGCCAGCCGCCCCTGATCCTGTCAACCATGTCTTCGCCGCCGACGAAGTCCGCGCCCGCCTCTTCGGCCTCGCGAATCTTATCGCCCTGCGCGATGACGA
>DASQNL010000408.1:0-8612 GCA_035644995.1 Pyrinomonadaceae bacterium
GGGATTTACGTTCAAGGATTTACGTTCAAGCAAGACTTAAGATGAAGGTCTTCAACACCGCAGACACGGAGAGCGCGCAGAGGCGGCGCGGCGGAAAGCGACAGACTATTTCAAATCTGGAATTTCACAATTCACGGTTGAAAGTTCAGATGGTTCAACTCTCCGCGCCGCTTCCGTGCGCTCTCCGTCACGGTGTTGAAGACCGTGCCCGACATTTATGAAAAACCGTGCCTCGACACATCTCTTCATCCTGCTGCTGATCGTCGGCTTGCAGATCGCGGGCTACGTGGCCGTGACGCGCGCCGCCTTGCTGCGCGGCTACCAGCCTTCGACCGTCAGCGCGGTGCGCGACCTGTTGCTCTACCTGCCCATCTTCTTCCTCGTGCTGTGGCTCGCGCGACGAATGAAGTTTCGCGGCAACTGGGCTTTGTACACCACGTCGATCCTGCTCTTTTCGCTCGGCATGCTCGTCCAGTATCGCCTCTACAGCGACCCCGAATACGGCTCGCGCAATAAGGCGGAGGCGCGCGCCGAGAAGACGCAGGTACAACGCCTGCGCTTCATCAATAAGTATTACGACGACGACAAGAAGAAGATACTGGGCTTCTCGACCAACCGCGAGCAGGTCGAACAACAGTTGCTCAGTCAGGCCGAGCAACAGTCGGGCGTGACGGTCGGGCGCGTGCTCTCCTCCGGTTTCACTTGGATTCCCATGCTCGCTTTCCTGGCCTTCGCCGTCGCCTTCCACTTTTGCATGCGCGACAGTTTTCTCAACTGGGTGCAGCGGCATTCCTTTATCATCGTGCTCATCACGCTCGTGCCGCTGGTGGCGGCCGTCGTCACGTCGAGCGCGGGCAAGGCGCTCGGCAACATGACGCCGTGGGAGCCGTCGAAGATTCCCTTCCTGCTCGGCTTCGCCGGAATCCTGACCGCCTACTACCGCGACCTCGCCAAGACTTACTGGGGCATGCCCCGCGCGCAGGCGATCATCCCGCTCGTCGTGATGGCGTTGATTCCCTTCATCCCGTTCTTCGCCTTGAAAGACTTCGGGCAGATGCTCGTCTTTAGCGGCGCATACGCGACGCTCTACCTCGTCGCCGTCAGGCGTTGGCCGCAACTGCTCGTCTTCGTCGGCTCGGTCGTGCTCGTCATCGGGGTGCTCGTCGCAGGCTCCCTGCCGCCGAACATACAGGAGAAAGTGCCGCTTCTGCCGACGCTCTCGCGCCCCGTGCAGGCCGCGCTCCCGGCGCGCATCAAGCAGCGTTTTCACCTCTGGCTCGACGGCTTCAACCCGCCCTCGCCCAATGAGGAATGGTGGAAGAAAGATTACGACGACGCGCTCGCGCGCGACGGCCGGATGCGCGAACTCGCCGAATCGAGCGAGGCCATGCGCGATACCGTCAACGTCGACGTGTGGTTCGACCGCATCGCGTTCCAACCGGCGCAGGCCACCTTCGGCATCGCGTCGGGCGGACTCACCGGGCGCGGCCTCGGACTCGGTTTCGCCGAAGTGATCCCCGTCGCCGACTCCGATTATATCTACGCCGCCATCGGCGAAGAGTTGGGACTCGCGGGCGGCGCGCTCGTCATGCTCGCGCTGATCGTCTTCGTCAACGCGGGCATTCGCACGGCGATTGACGCGCGCGACATGTTCACCAAACTCTGCGCGGCCGGCGTGACCGCCTTCATCGGTTTTCAAGCCCTCGTCAATATCGGCGGCATCACGCGTGCCCTGCCGATGACGGGCATCACGCTCCCGTTTGTGAGCCACGGAGGTTTCAGTTTGATCACGAGTTTCGCCATGCTCGGCATGTTGATGGCCTTCTCCAATCGCAACGCGCGCGACGCCGCCGCGGCTTCCGCGCAACCGCGCCCGCAAGTTCCGGCGTCACGCGCAACTGCCGACAAACATTTCACCCCGGAGGCTGTTGAATGAGTGAGCAACAGGCCGAAGTAAGAGTCGAAATCGCGTCCGTCACCGACCGCGGACTGAGCCAGAAGCGGCCGCTCAACGAGGACTCGATGCTCGTTGACGCGGAGCGGCGCATCTTCGCCGTGGCCGATGGCGTGGGCGGCGCGCAGGCGGGCGAAGTCGCCTCGCAAACCGCCGTCGAAGTGCTCGGCGAAGCCTTCCGCCATCATCAGGACGGCGACGACATCGAAGACCTGATGGAGATCGCCATCCAGCGCGCCAACGCTTCGATCTACCAGATGTCGCACGAGCAGCGACAACTCTCGATGATGGCGACCACCATCGTCGCCCTCCACCTCGACGGCCGTCGCGCCACCATCGGCCACGTCGGCGATTCGCGCCTCTACCGCATGCACCCCGACGGGCAACTCGAACGCGAGACGGAAGATCATTCGGTGGTGGAGGAAGAGGTGCGGGCCGGGCGCATGTCGCCGGAGCAGGCGGCGCATCATCCGAGCCGCAATGTCATCAGCCGTGCGCTCGGCGCGGAGCAGGCCGTCGAAGTTGACATGAAGACGCTCGAAGTCGAAGACGGCACGATCTTCCTGCTCTGCTCCGACGGCATCACGCGCCACATCCCCGACGAAGAGATCACCGCGCTCCTGCGCGGCGGCGACTCGCTCGACGGAACTTGCGAAGAGATGAAGCGACGCTGCTACGAACGCGGCGCGGAAGACAATCTGACGGCGGTCGTCGTCCGCATCGGCGCACCGGCGCGCCCGGCGGCCGGCACACCCACGGCTGCCGCAGCCGTCGAAGACGATGAACGCACGCTCCTGACCGAACGCACGTCGCCGGTCTCCGCGGGCGCGGCAGGGTTGCACAACGTCGCCGCGTCGCAACCGCGGTTTCAAAATCCGCTCACCACGTCGGCCTCGCATAGTCTGCCGGACTCCAGCGCCGCGCCGCGCGCGGGCAACAGCAAATTGCGCATCAACACGGAGGAAGTCACCCCCGCCTCGACCGACACCGAAGCGCAGCCCCGGCCGGTGCAGACGGCGCGTCGTAGCCCGACCGGCCGCGCGAGCAGTTGGCTCGGCGTCATGTTATTACTCCTCGTCGCCTCGGCGGTCGCCTTCTACGGCGGCATCCGTTACCAACAGAATCAGGCGAGGCCGGAAGAAGCGGCGACCCTGGGCGATAAGCAGGCCGCCCCGGCGGCAACGGCGACCAACGCGTCCCCCACACCCGCCGGCGAATTGAACATCAACGACACCTACACGCGGCTCAGGGCGGCGGTTGACTTGTCGCCGGGCGCAGAGGCGCAGCGGATGGCGGGCGAGAACGGCGGCCGCCCGCTGGACTCGACCGACTCAGTCTTTCTCGCGCTCTACGGGCGCGCTCTCTTTCTCTCCGGCAAGTATCCGGAGGCGGTCGAAGCCTTGAAGCGCGCCAATGACCGGATCGACGCCGAGCGCGCGCCGGGGCGCGACCCCGTCCGCCTCGACACACGCCTCGCGCTCGCCGCCGCCGCGCTGCGCGCGAACAACCCCGACGCGATGCGTCTTGCATCCGATTCGTTCGGAAGCGTCATCGAAGATGCGGGGGCGGGCGCGGCCACCGTCCCTTCGGTTGACACCGTGCCCGCGCCGGAGCGTTAAGGGCGGCCGGGGTCAACGTCGAATGCGCGGGACGGTTTTTGAGTAGAAGTGCTCGGACGCATGAGTGAACTGAAACTTCAACAATGCAGGCTCGACGGCCGCTACGACATTCTCGAATGTCTGGGGCGCGGCAGCTATGCCGAGGTTTATCTGGCGCGCGACGCGGCGGCCGGGGGCGGCTCGCCGCAGATGGTCGTCATCAAAGCTCTCAATCTTTTCCTGCAAGGCTCGATTGACGAGGAACTCGAACACACGCTCATCGAAAATTTCCGCAACGAGGCCGTCGCGCTCGACCGCGTGCGCCACCCGCACATCATCAACCGCCTCGGTCACGGCACGGCCATCGACATGGCCGGTCAAACGTTCCATTATCTCGTGCTCGAATACCTGCCCGGCGGCGACATGGCCGCCCTGTGCCGCAGCCAACCGCTCGCCCTCGACCGCGCGCTCTACTATCTCGATCAAATTTGCGACGGCCTCGCGCACGCGCACGAGCACGACGTGATTCACCGCGACATCAAGCCGCAGAATTTGCTGCTTACGGCCGACCGCGAGGTCGTCAAGATCGCCGACTTCGGCGTCGCCAAGATCGAGGCCGGAGAAGGCTTGATCACGCGCGTCGGGACTGACGTGTATGCCGCGCCGGAGCATCACCCGCTGATGCAGGCGGGCGTCTACGGCACGGGTTCGCTCACGAGTCCGGTGACGCAACTGACCCCGGCGGCCGACGTGTACTCGCTCGCCAAAACGGCCTACATGCTGCTGACCGGCGAAGCCCCGCGCCGCTTTTCGCAAAGACCGATCACGGAATTGCCGGTACAGATGGCCGCTGCGCCGTGGGCATCGTTCGTGCTGCGCGTGCTCAGGCGCGGCACGGAGACGAACCCGGCGAAGCGTTACCAGAGCGTGCGCGAGTTCTGGAACGAACTGAGCGACGCCTTGATGCCGAAGACGCAACTGCTGGCGCAGCCGAACGGCGAAGAGACGCGCGCCCTCACGCAAGTGAAGGGTCACAGCCAACGCCTCGCGCCGCTGCCGCCCGAACCGTCGCCCGCGCAGTTTGAACGCCCCGACGAGCAACCGCGACACGTCGGCGGCGCGAAAGTGCGCCCGCGCATCGTCGTCCCCGTCGCGCTGGCGCAACCGCCCGCGCCGCAGGCGCACCGGCCGGAACCGGCCGTCGCCGAAGCCTCGCCGCGCGAGCAGCAGTTGCAACGCTCCGCGCCGCAACCGCGGCAGAACGTGGAGCCGAGGTTGAAAGAGCGCGGGTCGCTGATGCCGCGCAAAACTTGGTTCACGGAACACGCGCGCCCTTGGATCGTCGCGGTGCTGCTGCTGGCGGGATTCGCCTTGCTGCTGCTCGGCATCCAATATCAGGTGCGGAGCCGGCAAAGAAGCGCGGCCACCCGCGCGGCCACGACGACGGGCGCGCCTGCCGCGAATCCGGGCAGCCTGCAAGCGGGGCGTGAGATGTTGACCACGACTAATGTAAACTTGCGCACCGGCCCCGGCCGAACTTATAACCGTATCGGCGAGGTGGAGGGCGGTTCGCGCGTGCGCGTCCTCCAGGTGAACGGTAATTGGTGCGAGGTGGAAATAATGCAGAGGGGCTTTCCCAGAATCACCGAAGAGTCCGCCGACCGTGGCTGGCTCGACGGAACGCGGTTAAGATAAGTTTATTCGAATTCAGCTTGTGCGGTGAATGATCGAGAGGGGTTGAAACGTGAGCATACTGGAATCCATTCGCAAGTGGATTGATGGCGACGGCGAGGAAGACCCGCTCGCTTCGGTTGACGAGCAGGCGAAACCGCGCCGCGTCTGGGAAGAGTTTCTGGTGAAGGTGGCGCGCGAGATCGAGATCGTGATGCAGCGCGAGATGTTCACGCCTCCCGGCGGGCAAACTTACATCCCGCCGGAGTACATCGTCTACCTGAGCGGCGAGGACGACAAGGACTGGCAGGGCGAGAAACGGCGCGGGCTGGAACAGGGGCTTTTCTACGTGCTCTCGGAACGCGCCCGCGAGTTGAGCGGCTCGACACAACTCGCCACGAAATCTTTCGCCGTCGAACTGCGCGTGGACGGCACGTTGGAGAAGGGGCAGTTTCGCGTGCAACCCGTGTGGGACGCGACCGAGAGCGGCCACACGATGGTGACGGCGCGCCCCGCCCCGGCGGCCGAGACGGGCGCGGCGGCGACGACGCCCGACGTAAACGAGGCTCTGGAAACCGAATCGCCGGAGAGCGAAGTGACGCGCGTCAGCCCGCGGATCGTCGAATTGTACGCGGTCGAATTGTGGCGGGGCGGCGTCAGGCAGACGGTCGTGCCCATCACGAAGCCGGAGATTACCATCGGGCGCGGCTCGAAGACCACGGCGGTTGATTTGCCGATCAAGGGCGACCCGGAAGTGAGCCGCGTCCACGCGACGCTCTCGCGCGACCCCGAAGGCAAATACTGGCTCACGGCCAAAGGCCGCAACTCGACGCTCGTCTCCGGCATTGAAGCTCCGCGCGACGAAAGCGTGCCGGTCGCGCCCGACGACAAGATCGAGATTTGCAGTTACACCCTGCGCATCCAGCCGCGCTGAGAAATCACTTGAGATGAATTGATCCGAGGAGACCGACTGACGATGACCTACATCGTGACCGAGGCCTGCGTCGATTGCAAATACACCGACTGCGCGGCCGTCTGCCCCGTCGAAGCGTTCCATGAACTGCCGGATCGTTTGTACATCAACCCCGAAACTTGTATCGACTGCGACGCGTGCGTGCCGGAGTGCCCGGTCGAGGCGATCTTTTCGGAGGCGTCTTTGCCCGCCCAGTATCAAGAGTGGCTTGAGTTGAACGCGGAGGCGGATAAGCATCCCATCATCAGCTTGAAGAAAGACGCCCTGCTCGGCCCCGCCTGCACGCCCGCGGCTCAATAACACACGACCACGACAGAGACCGAGGGGCGGCGGACAATCTCCGTCGCCCCTCGAATGTCTGTCCTGATGTGACGCGGGCAGCTAGGCGCTCCCGGCGGCGCGCGACGCGCCCGACTCCAGTTCGGCGATGAGTTGGATGAGGAGCGGGCGGCTCTCTTCGGGTTCGAGATAGCCACGGCCTAACAGTTTCATCATCAGCCGCTCTTTCGTCTCGCCGTTCACTTCCTTCAACATCGCGCGGCAAAGCGCGGCCAGCACTTCCGGCGCGAATTGCTTGCCCGCGTTCTTGCGAAAGTCCTCGATCACTTCGGTGAAAACTTTGCGTCGCTTGTAAGTGCGGTCGGTCGTCATCGCATCGAACGAGTCCGCCACGGCGACGATCTTCGCGCCGGGCGGTATCTGGTCGCCGGTCAGACCTTCCGGGTAGCCGCGCCCGTCGATGCGCTCGTGGTGATATTTCGCCATCAGCGGGATGTCGGCGTAAGGATGTTTGATGGGCGCGAGTATCTCGTAGCCGGCGGCGGGGTGGCGGTTGAGTTCGGACGACTGCTTGGCGTCGATTTTGTAGGGCGCGTTGATGATGTCGCGCTCGACGACGAGCTTGCCGATGTCGTGCAGATAGCCCGCGACGGCGATGCCCTCGACCTGTTCCTCGCTCCAACCCATCTCGCGCGCGATGATCTCGCTGTACTTGCCGACGCGCTCCGAATGCCCTTGCGTGTATTTGTCCTTGCAATCAATCGCGGCGGCGAAGGCGCGCACCGTGTCGCGATAGATGGTGCGCAGATTATCGTAGAGGTCGCGCGATTCCTCGGCGCGCTGCTCCACTTCGCGCAGCAGCCGGTGGTTAAAAATGCCGACGCCGATGTGGCGCGCCATCGTGCGCACCACTTCCCTCTCATAGACGGTAAACTCCTCATCCGTCGCCTTGTCGCCGAGCAGAATCAGACCGACGAACTTCTTATGCACGACGAGCGGCACGGCGAGATGAAGACGGAATTCGGCGAACATCTCGATGAGAGGTTCGCCGAGTTGAAGTCGCAGAAGTTCGCGGCTGTCCGTCTCGGAGAGCGACAGCGGGCGCGGGTGCGGGGTTGACAACATCTCCGCGCTCGATGCCGCGAACGGCAGAACCGCGGGCGGCTCATCCTCGCCCAAGCCCCACGCGGCGACGAAGCGCAGCGCATCTTCGCGCGGCAGGTACTCGGCCACCGCGCCCCGGCGGACGCCGAGCGCGCCGAGCACGACGTGGAGCGTGGTTCGCACCATCTCCTCGAAGTCGCGCGTGTCGGCGAGTTCTTCGCCGAGGTCGGCGAGCGCGGAGAAGGCGTGGATCAGTTTGGTCGTTTGGTCAGACATCGATTCGAGTGTGTTTGCCGACCGCGAGAGGGCGGTGTTCCGGCAGGTTCACGTCCGACAGCAGGCGGAGCGCGGCTTGCTCGTCGGCGGCCAGCGAGGCGTGCAGCGTCAGGCCGAGTATCTCGAAGAGTTGCGCCGCCTGCGAGTTGACGTTCGAGAAGACGAGCGGGGCGTGCGCGCGCTCGGCCGCGTCGATCACGCCGAGCATGATCGAGACGCCGATGCTGTTGACAAGCCCTGTATTTTTGAAGTCTACGACGAGCGCGCGGCAGCCCGCGGCGAGCGCGGCGCGGCATTCGCGCTCGATGCGTTCGCCGCTCAACTTGTTGAGATAGTCGCTGGCGTAAATGACGGCGATGTCGCCGCTGCGTTCGGAGCGCACCGGCGAGCGGTCGTGCGAGTCAATCATTTTGTTACGACCCTTCTAGCGGTGTAGGTATTTCGTCATGCGGAGGCGTGTTCCGTCGTCAACCTGCTCGAACTCGACTTCGTCCATCAGAGTCCGAATCAGTTTGAGACCCCATCCGCGGCGGCCGTTATTCTCTTCTCGTGCGTCGTTGCCGTTAGCGCCGGCGTTCGTGGGGGAGGGCACGATGAGACCCCTGCTTGATACCGTGACCACTAATTTATCACTTTCGAGACGAAAACGTTGATAAATTTTTCGGTCGGGGCTGAGACTGTGTTCGGCGGCGTTGATGCACGCCTCGATCAGGGCGGTTTTGATCTGGTTGATGGCCTCGGCCGGGAAGTCCAGGCG
>DASQNL010000409.1:0-15817 GCA_035644995.1 Pyrinomonadaceae bacterium
CGATCTGCTTCGTCGTCGCGCTCGCGAGTTTCAACGCGGCGCAGCAACCGCGTCCCGGCGAGCAACCCGACATGACGATTGACGCCGCAATGCGCACGCAGGTCATTGAAGGCGCGCTGCAAAATCTGCGGGAGGGTTATGTCTATCCCGAAGTCGCGGCGCGCATGGAGCAGGCCATCCGCGAACGCGCGGCGAAGAAAGAGTATGAAAGCATCACGAGCGCGCGGCAGTTGGCGCAGACGATCACGGAGCACTTGCAGGCCGTCAGCCGCGACAAACACCTGCGCGTGAGCTATCGCGCCGCCGTGTTGAAAGACGGCGATATGCCGGGCGGTGCGCGCATCGTGCGTCGCGTGAACGGCGACGGCGGCGGCGGCAGCCCGGCGGGCGGCGCGGGCGAGCGGCGCATCATACGCGAACCGGGCGGGGCTGCGACTCCCGCAACTCCCGCGGACGGCGCGCCCGTCGTCGTGCGTCGCGCGGGCGGCGGGATGGGCGCGGCGGCGGGCAATCTGGGACTGGAAAAAGTCGAGGTGCTCGGCGGCAACCTGGGGCTGCTGGATTTCAGCATGTTCGACGGTTCGGATGAAGCGAACGCGAAAGTCTCCGAGGCGATGAATCGTTTGGCCGACACCGATGCGCTCATCATCGACCTGCGCCGTTGTCGCGGCGGGGCGAGCCGGACGATCACGCTGTTGATGAGTTACTTTTTCGACAAGTCCATCCACCTCAGCAACGCCTACGACCGCATCACCGACAGAACCCTCGAATCCTGGTCGCACGCCGACGTGCCCGGCCGTCGTTACGGGGCGAAGGACGTTTACATCCTGACCAGCAGCTTCACCTTCTCCGCCGCCGAAGACATCAGCTACACGCTCAAAAACCTGAACCGCGCGACCATCATCGGCGACACCACGGGCGGCGGCGCACACCCCGTCATGGGGCGGCGGCTGAACGATCACTTCTTCATGATGGTTCCCTTCGCGCGCTACATCAGCCCGGTGACGAAGACCAACTGGGAAGGCACGGGCGTCGAGCCGCACATCAAAACGCCCGCCCCGCACGCGCTCAAGGTGGCGCAACTCGCCGCGCTTAAAAAAATCTCCGCGCGGAAACCGGACGCGAAAGCCTCCGCTCAACTTAAGGAACTCATCGAGACGTTGCAGAAAGAGGTTGACGAGTTGAAGAAAGAGAGTTCACAGAGCTGACCGGGGCGGCGGCGACAAGCGTTGCCGCAACTCCGACGCCTGTCGCCCCTCCAACCGCCCGAAGCACACGCGGTCGCGGAGAGGACACTCGAAGGGAGCGCGGAGGGAGACAAAGAGACGATTTCAAGTTTGAGATTTGAGATATGAGATTTGAGATTTCAGATTTGAGATTTCAAGTTTGAGATTTCAGATTTCAAGTTTGAAATTTGAAATTTGAAATTTCAGATGTGAAATCATCTCCCGTCTCGCCTCCGCGCTCCCTCTACCCTCTCCGCGAACCCGCTGTCGATCCTTTAACCAGACCATGCGGTTTCGATCAGTCAATCGCCCCTCCGCTCGCCGCACGCGTTGCCAATCGGTCGTTCGATCCTGTCTAATAGATTTCCAGTTTCCCCGTCCGCCTGATCCAACATCCTGAGGAGGTAAGTTTGATGATTCGAAAATTTTCGAGTTTTGCGCTGCTCGCCGCGCTCGCCGTCACGGCCTGCGCGCAAGCTCCGCAAACCCCGCCGCCCGCGCCCGCCAAGCCGCAGGCGCAAAACGCCGCGCCGCCCGCCGCGCCCAAGACGCATCTCAAGATCGGCGACCCCGCGCCCGACTTCACGCTCTCCAACACGAAGGGCGAGCGCGTTAGGCTGTCCGATTTCCGTGGCAAGAAGAATGTCGTGCTGGCCTTCTACGTGCTGGCCTTCACCGGCGGTTGAACGAAAGAACTTCAGGCATATCAGGCTGATATTGCCAAATTCGACGCCACCGAAACTCAGGTCTTAGGCATCAGCGTTGACAGCGCGCCGGCCAACGCTCGTTTCGCCGAAGACATCAAGGTCACCTTTCCACTCCTCAGCGATTTCAAACGCACGACCGTGCGCGACTACGGCATCTTCAACGAGGAACGCGGCTTCGGCACGCGCGCCACCTTCGTGCTCGATAAGGAAGGCATCATCCGTCACATCGAACAAGGGAACGCGGCGATTGACCCTTCGAGCGCGCTTGAGGTGTGCAGCATCTTCACTAAAAAGAAGAGTTAATTTCCCAGAGATTCATCACACATTAGATAGAGACAGCCGCACGCGCCGACGCCGCCCACGGGCCAAAGCGTGCGGCTGTCTCTTACGAATTTTCGGATCGAGGATTCGCCCCGCCCCCGCGTCATGCGTGAAAACTTTTACCCCGTCTCATTCGTTTAGTAAGTTGCGTTCCCGGCATCCACAGTTTTTGATTCAGCCCAACAGTTAAACATTTCATCAGGAGTCGTCGTGAAGTCTAAAATCACTTTTCTCTTTTTCCTGCTCGCCCTCTCTCTCGTGCCCGCGACCTTCGCCCAAACTCACCGCGCCTCGATTCGCGGCACGGTGGCCGACCCGAACGAGGCCGTCATCGTCGGCGCGACGGTGACGCTCATCAACGAAACGACCAACGAGCGGCGCACGGTCGTGACGAACGGCGAGGGCGAATATTCACTCGCAGCCCTCCCGGCCGCAACGTACCGGATGGAAGTCGGAGCGCGCAACTTCAACAAACAAGAGCGGGAGATAACGCTTCGAGTTAATCAGGAAGCCCGGCTGAACATCATGCTCGATGTCGGGGTCATCTCCGACAACGCCCCCGTTTACGGAGAGACTCCCTTACTCAGGCAGGATTCTCCCGCGCTCGGCACGGTCATCGAAGAACGACAGATCACGGAGTTGCCTCTGGACGGCCGCAACTTCCTCGAACTCGCGCTGCTCGCTCCCGGCGCCGCGCCCTCCGCCCCCGGCTCGGCCGGTTCGGTGCGCGGCGACTTCGCCTTCAGCGCGAACGGCGCGCGCGAAGACTCCAACAACTTTCTCCTCGACGGCGTCTACAACCTCGACCCGAAACTCAACACTTTCGGCGTGCGCCCGCCCGTGGACGGCATTCAGGAGTTCGAGATTTCGACGAGTTCCTACGATGCCTCGTTCGGCCGCAACGCGGGCGCGCAGATCAACGTCATCTCAAAAGCCGGATCGAACACCCTGCACGGCACGCTCTACGAGTTTCATCGTAACGCCGCCTTCGACGCGCGCAACTTCTTCGCGCCCGCCGGCGAGCCAGACCCGAAATACATCCGCAATCAGTTCGGCTTCTCTCTCGGCGGCGCGCTCCGCCGCGACCGTACCTTCTTCTTCGGCGACTACGAAGGCACGCGCACCCGCGAAGGCATCACGCGCATCACCAACGTCCCGACGCTGGCCGAACGTAACGGCGACTTCTCGCAATCGCTCCTGGCGCGCCCCTTCAACCCGTTCACGCAGCAGCCTTTCACCAACGGCGTGATCCCCGTGCAGTTTCAAAATCCCATCGGGCGCGCCATCGCTAATCTCTACCCGCTGCCCAACCGCAACGTGCCTTTCGCCAACTTCGTCTCGTCGCCCACGTCAACCGACCGCAACGACCATTTCGACGCGCGCCTCGACCACAGGTTCAGCGCGAGTTCGACGCTCACGGCGCGCTACAGTTTCGGCGACCGCGATCTCTTCGACCCGTTCACCGGCGCGACCTACTCGCTCGTGCCCGGCTTCGGCAACTTCGTCCCGCGCCGCAGCCAGAACTTGATGCTCAGCGAGACGCACGTCTTCTCGCCCACGTTCGTCAACGAGGCGCGCTTCGCTTTCAGCCGCGTCGCCTCCGCCGTCACGTCGGAAGGGCGCGGCGTGAGTCTCAACCAACAGGTCGGCCTGCCGGAACTCTCCTCGAATCCGCGCGATTTCGGCCTCAGTTTCATCACCGTCACCGGCTTCTCGCCCCTCGGCGACGAGTTCAACAACCCGCAGCAAAGCGCGTCTAACGTCTTTCAATTTCTCGACAATGCGACCTACGTGCGCGGCGCGCACCTCGCCAAGTTCGGCTTCGAGTTTCGCGCCTTGCAGCAGAACGCCTTCCGCGACGTGCAATCGCGCGGCTTCCTCACCTTCTCCGACCGCTTTCCCCTGACCGGCAACGCCCTCGCAGACCTCTTGCTCGGCTTCCCCGCCCTCACCGGCGGCGCGCGGCTCGACAATCATCAACACCTGCGCGGCGAAAGCTACGCCCTCTACGTCAACGACAGCTTCCGTCTCACGCCGCGCCTGACCGTCTCCGCCGGCTTGCGCTACGAATACAACTCGCCGCCCGTCGATACGGAAGACCGCGCGAACTTGTACGACCCGGCCACGCGCACGATCTCTCGCGTCGGCACCAACAACGTCCCGCGCAGCGGCTACGAGCCGGATCGCAACAACTTCGCCCCGCGCCTCGGCCTCGCCTACACCCTCAACGAATCCGGCACGACCGTCGTGCGCGGCGGCTACGGAGTCTATTACGATCAACCCGCGCTCGCGCCCGGCGAAGGTCTCTACTTCAACGCGCCCTACTTCGATTTCAACCTCTACTTCTCGCTCCAGGGCTTGCCGCTCACGCTCAACAACCCGTTCCCCCAAAACTTCCCCGTGCCGCTCCCCGACACCGCGCTCGCTTTCCAACGCGACCTGCGCACGGCCTACATGCAGCACTGGAACTTGAGCCTCCAGCAACAACTGGGCGCGAGCCGCGTGCTCGAAATCGGCTACGCCGGCTCGAAGGGCACGAAACTTCTGACCGCGCGCGACATCAACCAGCCGCGCCCCTCCACGCTTCCCTTCGTCTTGCGCCCCGTCGCGCAATTCGACGACATCAACTTGATCGAATCGCGCGGCAACTCCAACTATCACAGTTTGCAAGTGCGCCTCCAGCAACGCCTGACGCGCGGCCTCGCGCTCCTGACCTCCTACACCTACGCGAAATCCATCGACGACGCTTCGAACTTTTTCACCAGCGCGGGCGACCCCAACTTTCCGCAGGACAGCCAGAACCTACGCCTCGAACGCGGCCGCTCCAACTTCGACGTGCGCCATCGCCTCTCCGCGAGCTTCTCCTACGAACTGCCGTTCGGGCGCGGTCGCCGCTTCCTCGGCGACGGCGGACTGGCGACGACGCTCCTCTCCGGCTTCCAGTTCAACGGCATCGTCACGCTGCAATCGGGTCGCCCGTTCACCGTCGCGCTGCTCTCCGACATCGACAACAGCAACACCGGACGCTCCACGCTCGGCTTCGGCGCAAACGACCGCCCGAACGTCGTGGGCGATCCGAACGCGCTCACGCGCACGCCGGAGCGTTGGTTCAACACATCGGCCTTCGTCTTTCCCGCCTTCGGCTCGTTCGGCAACGCCGGGCGCAACATCCTCGACGGCCCCGGCTATCAAAACGTCAACGCCTCGCTGCTCAAGAACACGCGGCTCACGGAGCGCGTCAACCTGCAACTGCGCCTCGAAGCCTTCAACCTCTTCAACCATCCGAACTTCAACTTGCCCGACAACTTCCTCGGCTCGCCCACGTTCGGCCAAATTCTCTCGGCGCGCGACCCGCGCCACTTGCAGTTCGGCGCGAAGCTGCTGTTTTAAACTCGCGGGCGCATTTGTTCGCGCCCGCCCGCGCGCCTAAAATGAAGCGATCCGATTTTCCGGCACCGGGAGGGCACGACGACGATGGCGAACGATAACGAAGACGACAAGACTCCGGCGGCGGGCAAGGGCGGCTCGCCCGCCAGCAGCACGCCGAACGAGCAGGGGCGCGGCTCCGGCCACGGCGGCGGCAAGGAAACTGCCGATTCACGCACGCCGAAGGAGAGCAAAGAGAGCGCGGGCGGCAAGGGCGGCGGGCTGCATTAGAGCAAACTTCGACGGCTTTAGATATTGTTAGGCTCAAGCGAGAAGCCGCCCCCCGGTTTCATTAAAACCGGAGGGCGGCTTTTCTACGCCGCAATTGAGCGACCGGGGCGAGAGCGACAACCTATACCACGGGAAGAACGTTGAGCGGCGCACTATCCCGCCGTCCGCTCGAACAACTTGTCGGGCAGCGGTTATAGTGGAAACGTTTCCCTCTCCGGCCTTTGTTAATAATTATGGTCGTCTTTGGAATGACCGCATTTACAGTAGTCGTTTCCGGCAGCATCATATTGCCCGCAGGGACATCTCTTACATGTACCGTCGTAACCATCTAAATGTTTATTGATAAAACGCAAGCAGGATTCAATCATCGTGTTTAACATATTTCCTCCATCGTGTGATAAGGACGCTTCGATGATCCGTTAAGCGGCGCTTGTGGTAGCGTCCGTTTCACCACAATCGTTTCATTGAGGTTTGCATACGCGCGGCAAGATCGGATCAACACTCTCCGCCGGAACCGTTACAGCCCCGGCGAGTTGAGTTCTTCTCTCCCCCGCGACGGAAGCGGGGGTTAAAATATCATCACCTTCAGGAAGCCGTCCAGCTTCAACGCGCTTCATGATAAGTAACGCTTCCCTTGCCATGACATAAAAGGCATTGTTCTTCGTTGCTCATCAGCGTCGCGCTACACATAAGCTGCGGCTTTGACCGGGCGGTTAATCTATCAACGCATCAAGTTTAACCGATAGCCGCCCGACGCATGCTTTATCGGTTTTATCATGCGTTCACTCGGCCAGATTGTAAGCGGCCATCTCGCTGCCGTTGCGCACGAGCAGGCGGCCGTTCGCCAGCGCGGGCACGTTCCACGTCTTGCCCGCGAGCGCGGCGAACTTCGCCGCTTCCGCGTACCCGGCGGGGTCTGCTTTGACGAGGGCGATCTCGCCCGCGTCCGTCGTCACGATCAAATGGTTGCCGGCGAGGAGCACCTGCCCGTAGCCGTAACGCCCGCCCTTCCACTTGCGCTCGCCCGTGGCGAGGTCGAGGCAGGTGAGGATGCCTTCGTCGAGTCCGTAAGCGTGGCCGTTGTGGACGACGGGGCTGTTGAACTTCGTCTTGAGGTTGATGTTCTCCCAGACCACCTTCGGCGTGAAACTCCGCCCGCTCCCCGCGAGTTCGACGAGCGCCGCGCCCTTACTGTAGCCCGCCGAGATGAAGAAACGGTTCGCGCCGACGATGAGCGGCTGCGAGACGTTGATGCCCATCGAAGTGTCCCACGGGTGCGACCAGAGCACCCCGCCGTCCGCCGGGTCGAGGCCGGCGAGGCGGCTCGCCGTGACGACCAAGACCTGACGCTTGCCCGCGAGCGTGACGAGCATCGGCGACGTGTACGAGGCGCGGTCGTTCAGAGCCGACCAGACGCGCGCGCCCGTCAACTTGTGGTAGGCGACGACGCCTTTCCCCGCGCCGCCCCCGGCGAGCACCACCACCTTATCGTCAACGATGAGCGGCGAGGCGGCCATGCCCCATGAAATGTTTGCAGCATTGTTGTCCGCGAGGATGTTTTTCTGCCAGTGGAGTTTCCCGTTTTTCGCATCGAGAGAGCGCAGTTCGCCCTCCGCGCCGAGCGCGTAGATACGCCCGGCGTCCCAGGTGGGCGTCGAGCGCGGCCCGTCGCCGGTATTGTCTGGGCTGAACTCCGCCTTCCAGCCGTGCGCCCAGAGTTCGCGTCCCGTCTCGACGTTGTAGGCCACGACCGTTTCCTCTGCGCGCCGCTGTTCGATGGTGTAGGCCGTGCCGTCCGCCACGACGAACGACGAGAAGCCCCCGCCCGCGGGCTGCTTCCACATCGGCTTCAAACCGCCCGCCGGCCAGTTGACCCGCACGGCGCGCTCATCATAACGCCCATCTCGATTCGGGCCGCGAAAGTTCGTCCAGTAGTTGCGCGCGGAAGACGCGGCGGCGGCGGCGGGCGCGGCTCCGTGATTCGCGTCCGCCCCGTCGGCCGCGTTGGTGGCGGCATCGCCGCCGTTCGTACCGGCGGCGGGCGTTTGTCCGGGGATTTCGGCGGCGGTGGGCGCGTTCTGATTCGGCGCGACGACTTGTGCGGCGGCGGGCGGCGGTTCGTTCGCGGCGCGCGCGGCCTGCTCCGCGCGGTGGCGTTCGAGTTCGGCATAGTGCGCGTCGCGGTCGCTGAAGTAGCGATAGCCGTAGAAGTGGTAGAACAGCGCGAACGCGAGGACGGCGCAAGCTGCGCACGCCCCGATCATCATCGAGCGCGAGCGATACCACGGCGTCGTGTCTTGTGATTCAAACATGGCGAAACTCCTTTTGCCGAAAGCCGACACAGTATAGCGCGATTGGAGATTTCAAGACTCAACGCACGGGCGCATGAGCAAAGCCGCAGAGAGAAAGGGAGAGGGCGCAGAGAAAACCACTCAAGTCTCTGCGCCCTCTCAACTCTCTCTTTCCGCGGCTCTCCGCGTCTCCGGCGGCGAGGTGGTTCGGCCGGGGAGACGCGCTGCGGTTGTCAATGGCCTAACCGGGCTGCTGCGTGATGCAATATAGATTCTTTTCACCGCGAATGAAAAGTTTTTCGTCGGCGATGGCCGGCGACGCGTAGACGGGTTCGCCGAGCGAGTTGGTGCGAATCACTTCATGCTTCGCGCCTGCCTTGATGACGTAGGTGTCGCCCTCTTCGCTCGTCAACAGAATCTTGTCTTCGAAGGCGACGGGCGAGGCCATGAACGCGGCGGGCTTCGGCACGCGCGCCGCCTCATACAACACCTTCCCCGTTTTGGCCTCAAGGCCGGTGATCGAGCCGTTGCCCGTCATCAAGTAGAGATAGTCGCCGTAGAGGATCGGCGAAGGCACGTAGGCCGTCCCCTTATTGTACTTCCAGACGAGTTGCGGCGTGCCCGTGATGTCGCCGCTGCCCCCGGCGCGAATCGCCAGCGCGATCTTGGCCGGATAGCCGGACGTGATCACGACGAGGTCGTTCGAGACGACGGGGGTGTTCACGGCGTTGCTCTTTAGCCCCTCGTGCCGCCAGAGTTCCTTGCCCGTCTGCGGGTCGTAGGCGATGATCGCCTCGGCCGCGCTCGCGACGAGTTCCGTGCGCTTCGCCGTGCGGACGAGGACGGGCGTGCTCCACGTCAAATCTACTTTGCGCGGCACGCGCCAGACTTCTTTGCCGGTCTTCTTGTCGAAGGCCGCGATGAAGGAGTTGCGGCCGCTGTCGTCGCACTGCATGATGACGAGATTTCCGTAGAGAATGGGCGACACCCCGTAGCCGACGCTCGCCGTGCCGAGTTTGCCGAGGTTCTGCTTCCAGATGAGCTTGCCGTTGTAGTCGTAGGCGTACAGTCCTTCCGCGCCGAAGAAGGCGAAGACGTATTTGCCGTCGGTCGCGGGCGTCGAGGAAGCGAAGCTGGCCTTTTTGTGACGACTGTCGTAGACCGCGCCTTCGTAAGCCACGCGCTCCCACAAAATTTTCCCGGTCTCGCGGTCGAGGGCGATGACCTTGAACGTATGCTTCACGTCTGCGCCCACCGCATCGGGATGAACGAAGTCCGACCCGTCGGCCATCTTGTGCGAGACGCCCGCCTTCGCGCCGGGGATAGGCTCGCCGTCGAGCGCGGTCGTCAGGAAAATCCGCTTCCCCCACACAATCGGCGACGAGTGGCCGCGCCCCGCAATCGGCGTCTTCCACTTGATGTTCTTCGTCGCGCTCCACTCGGACGGCAGCCCCGTCTCGGCCGAGATGCCCTGCCCTTCCGGGCCGCGCCACTGCGGCCAGTTGCCGCCCTTCGCGCCCGCCTCGCGCGCTCCGAACGAGAAGACGGCGGCGACACACACGACCGCTGACAATAAGAGACCGGCGATAAATCGTTTCATGTTTGGTTTCCTTCTACTTTTAAGAGGGTCGACCAATGCTCCGTTCAGACGCGGCGGCATCGGCTTTTGTTCCATTTGCAAACTCGTGAACGCGCGCCCCGGCGACTTCTACTTCCCGGCTTTACCTTTCATCGTCGGCGCGGGCGCGCCCGGCTCGCCGATGCCGAAGAGGTGATGCTGCCCGCGCACGATGACCATGCCGTCCGAGATGGCGGGCGTCGCCATCAGCGGTTCGCCCATCGGGTTCGTCGCCAGCAGTTCGTGTTTCGCCCCGGCACGGACGACGAACACTTCGCCGTCCTCGCTCGAAAAATATAATTTGTCGTCGGCCGCGACGGGCGAGGCGGTGAACGCGCCACCCTTGCCCGCGATGCGCTCCTGATACACGCGCTCGCCGGTCTTCGCGTTGTAAGCGGTGACGACGCCGTTATTCGAGCAGGTGTAGAAGTACTCGCCGTAGACGATGGGCGTCGGCATGTAGGGGCCGCCGCGCTGCTTGCTCCACGCCACAAACTCGTTCGTCTCCTGCTTCTCCTTCAACGTAATGTCGCCCGTCGCGCCGAGCCGGATGGCGTAGATCGGCTGGACGGGACGATACCCGGCCGTCACGTAAATGAGATCGTGCGCGATGATGGGCGTCGGCGTCGTGATCTCGCTGTTGCCGCCGAGCCGCCAGAGTTCTTTGCCGGTCAGCGGGTCGTAGCCGCGAATGAACTTCGTCGCGTTGGCGATGAGTTCCGCGCGCGTCTTGCCCTCGTGCACGGTCGGCGTGCCCCACGAAGGTATCTCGTCGCGCACGGTCTTCCACACCTGCTTACCCGTCTTGAGATCGTAGGCCGCGAGAAAAGAGTTTTTCTGGATGTCGGCCTGCACGATGACGAGGTTCTTGTAGATGATGGGCGAAGAGGCGTGTCCCCACTGGTAGTCGGGGTCGTAGAACCAACCCGCGTCGAGCACGCCGGTGTCCTGTTTCCAGAGCAGCTTCCCGTTCGCGTCGTAGCAGACGAGCACGCCTTGCGAACCGAAGAGGGCGACGATGTGTTTGCCGTCGGTGGCGGGCGTCGAAGAGGCGTGCGTGCCTTTCGGGTGGCGTTTGGTCTTCGGCAAGCCTTCGAGCGTCACGCGATCCCAGACGATCTTGCCCGTCTGTTTATCGAGCGCGATCACGTGCCAGGTGTGTTTCGGCTCGTCCGTGACCGGCTCGACATCGCCGTAGAGTCCGTAGCGGGCGACCGCTTTGGCGTCCGCGCTCACGGCGGTCGTCAGGTACACGCGGTTGCCCCACACGACGGGACTCGATTGCCCGATGCCGGGAATCGGCGTCTTCCAACGCAGCCCCACGGACTTCTCGCCGTTCCAACTGACGGGCGTGCGCCCCGCGCCCGCCGCCACGCCCGACGCGCCCGCGCCGCGAAACTGCGGCCAGTTCTGCGCGCTCGCGCTCGCCGCGAAGCACAGACTCAGGCAGAGAGAGATGATTCGTTTCATGGCTTAACCTCGAAATGGCTGTCAGGAGACAGGAGACAGAAGTCAGAAGTCAGAAGTCAGGAAGCTCTTGCACGGATTTTAATTCTGACTCCTGTATTCTGGCTTCTGTCTCCTGTTATTGAATTTTCTTGAAGACTTGCGTGTTCGTGCCCTGCTTCAAGGTGAAGCCGGTGACGACGTTGTTCTCGACGTTGAAGGTGATGGTCACGCCGTCAATGTCCATCGGGCGGAAGCGCGTCTTGTCGAACGCGCCGAGCGTGAGCGGCTGGCTCGCCGGCCCGGCGACGAGTTTGCCGTCTTTCAAGGCGACGGTGAAGTCGCCGCCGACCGGCGGTTTGTAAGTGCCGACGTAGGTTTTGAGCGTCTCGGCGTCAACTTGAAAGTCGGCGGCGGGCGGCGGCACGGCTCCGGCCTTCGTGAGCAGTTCGGCGATCTCTGTGTGCTTGGCTCGCGTCGCGGCGGAGAGCGCGCCCGTCAGGGCTTCGGCGTTGAGCTTGCCCGCGGCGAGCACCACTTTGACGAGTTCCAACTGCCCCTCGCTCGCGCCGATTTGCAGGGCATCGTCGCGGCCTTCCGCGCCGCTTGCGAGCAACGCCTCGACGATCTTGGCGTGCCCCTTTTGCGCCGCCCAGATGAGCGGCGTCGCGCCGTAGAAGGTGTCCTTGACGTTCACTTCGGCCTTGCGTTCGAGCAGCAGTTTGACGACTTCGAGGTGGCCTTTGTCGGAGGCGTAGGAGAGCGCGGTAGCGCCGTAGCGAAACTTCGCGTTCACGTCGACGCCGCGGTCGAGCAGAGCCTTGACGGTCGCCGCGTCGCCTTTGCGGGCGGCTTCAAAGAGTTGTTCGTTTTGGTCTTGCTGCGCCGCCGGGGCGGCGTGGGTCGCGGCGGACAGCAGGAGGGGCAGCAGGAGAGACAACAAAAGATTTCTCTGGCGCGTCATAGATTCACCTCTTCGCAGGGCTGCTCGTGATCGAGGAGTTCTCAGGTTGTACATTTTTTCGGATGGCGACTTGATCATTTACGGATGCCGGGTTGAGCGCGTGCCGCCCGCCGCCGGCGAAATTGAAGTTTGCCCGTAGGTGTTACGTCTAACGCGGCGGTCAGGTTGCAAGAGGCGGGTTTGCCTCGCTCGATAAAGCGCGACATAATATGTGGCGCGCTCCGGCTGCGAGTCAAGAAAAACTTCAGCGGCGGCAACTAAAATCGCTCGCTTGCGTATCTCTACGAAAGAATTGCAATTCTATTAACCGTTCAAGGTAAAACCGATCATGCACGTTTATTTCCGGCGGCGTTTCGCCCTCGCTCTGTTCATCTTGTCGCTCGCCGCGCACGCCGCGCCGCGCGCCCTCGCGGGCGATTGGGCTGAATGGCGCGGCCCCTTACGCGACGGCGTCTCGCCCGAAAAAAATCTGCCCTCGCGTTGGTCGCCCGCGGGCGAGAACCTCGCTTGGAAGGTTCCCTTCGGCGGTCGTTCCGCGCCCATCGTGTTCAACGAACGCGTCTATCTCATCAACACGGCGGGCAAGGGCGAGACTTTGCAAGAGCGCATCATGTGCTTCAACGCCGACACCGGCAAACTTCTCTGGGAGCATCGCTTCAACGTCTATTTGTCCGACGTGCCGCCGCACCGCGTCGGGTGGGCTTCGCCCGTGGGCGACCCGGCGACGGGCAACGTCTACGCCTTCGGCGTCGGCGGCTCTCTGATCGCGCTCGCGCGCGACGGGAAAGTCTTGTGGGAGCGTTCGCTCGGCGAAGACTTCGGCCTTCTGACCACGCACGGCGGCCGCACCGTCTCGCCGATCATCGACGGCGATCTCGTCATCACGAGCGGCGTCACCTCGATGTGGGGCGAACACGGGCGCGGCGCGCACCGTTTCATGGCCTTCGACAAACGCACGGGCGAAACCATCTGGGTCAGCGCGCCCGGCGGCCGTCCCTACGATACGACCTACGCCGCGCCCATCATCGCCGACATCAACGGCACGCGCCTCCTGATTCAAGGCGCGTCGGACGGCGTCGTCCACGCCCTGAAGCCGCAGACGGGCGAGCCGGTCTGGAAATATGAAATCTCGAAACGCGGACTCAACACCGGCGCGGTCGTCTACAAGAACCTCGCCATCGTGACGCACAGCGAGGAGAACCTCGAATCGAACGAGATGGGCATGATCGCCGCGCTCGACGCGACGGCCAAGGGCGAATTGAAGAAGGAACAGATCAAGTGGAGCAAGATCGGCTGGCAGGGCGGCTATTCGTCGCCGGTCATCGACGGCGAGCGGCTTTATCAAGTTGACAACGGCGCGAACATCGCGGCCTTCGACCTCGATACGGGCAAGCAACTCTGGCTGCAAAACCTCGGCACGATCCAGAAGTCGTCGCCCGTCTTCGCCGACGGCAAAATTTACGTCGGCACGGAGAACGGAAAGTTCTTCATCTTGAAGCCGACCGCCACGGGCTGCGAAATTCTCGACTCGGATCAACTCGGCACGGAGCAGCAGCCCGAAGCCATCATCGCCTCGCCCGCCGTCTCAGGCGGGCGCGTCTATTTCGCCACCGACTCGAACCTGTACGCCCTCGGCAAGAAGTCGGGCGCGACGGCGCGCGCGGCCGCCCCGGTCGAAGGCTTGCCCAACCCGAATCGCGCCGCGACATGGGTGCAAGTCTCCCCGACCGAGTTGATCATCAAACCGGGCGAGACGGCGAACTTCCGCGTCCGCCTGTTCGATGCGCAGGGAAAGTTTATCCGCGAGGAAAAGGCCGCCGCGTGGTCGCTCGATAAGTTGAAAGGCACGGTGGCGAACGGTCGCTTCGTCTCCGCCGCGGACGGCGGCGCGCAGGCCGGTCTCGTCAAGGCGACGGTCGCGGGCGTGGAGGGCGCGGCGCGCGTGCGCGTTGTGCCGCCGCTGCCGTGGAGCGAAAACTTCGACGCCATGGCGTTGGACAGCGTCCCGCCGACGTGGGTCAGCACGGCCGGGAAATTCGCCGTGCGCGAACTCGACGGCGGCAAGACGCTCTTTAAAATCGCGGAAGGCTCCTCGCTCCTGACGCGCACGCGCGCTTACATGGGAGCGGCGGATTTATCGAACTACACCATCGAGGCCGACGTGCGCGGGTCGGAGCGGCGCAGGCAGCGCGGCGACGCCGGAGTGATCGCGCAGCGTTACGCGCTCGTGCTCTACGGCAACAGCCAGTCGCTTCACCTCGAACCGTGGCAGCCGGAAACGGCGCGCACCGTCACGCTGCCCTTCAACTGGAAACCCGATACGTGGTATCGCATGAAGCTCTCGGTGGAGAATTTGCCCGACGGGAAAACCCGCGCGCGCGGCAAAGTGTGGGCGAGGGGCGACGCGGAACCCGCCGCGTGGATGATCGAGCGCATCGACCCGCTCCCGAACCGGCAGGGCGCGCCCGGCATCTTCGGCAACGGCCTCGCCGAACTCTACTTCGACAATTTGACCGTGACGGCGAATAAATAAGATGAACCCGACGATCAACGAAACGGCCAATCTCGCCCCGCCGCCTTCGCCGGAGCGCATCTTTCAAACGCTCACGGCCTACCAGCAGACCGCCGCCCTGAAGGCCGCCATCGAACTCGACCTCTTCAGTTCAATCGCCGAAGGCGACGACACGACGGCCAAACTAGCGGCGCGCACACAGGCCGCCGAGCGCGGCGTGCGCATACTTTGCGATTACCTGACCGTCTCGCAGTTTCTCGGCAAGCTGCCCGACGGGCGTTACACGCTCACCGCCGAGTCGGCGATTTTTCTCGACCGCCGCTCGCCCGCCTACGTCGGCGGCATCGCGGAGTTTCTCTCCGGCGCGCACCTCGGCGACGCCTTCCGGCGGTTCACCGAGAGCGTCCGCAAGGGCGGCACGGTGTTGGAAGCCGAAGGCTCGATGACGCAGGATCATCCGATGTGGGAAGACTTCGCGCGCGGCATGGCGTCGATCATGCGCCCGGCCGCCGCCGACATCGCCGGGCTGACGGGCGTGGCCGAGATGGGCGAGTGCAAAATTCTCGACATCGCCGCCGGCCACGGTATCTTCGGCATCACGCTCGCCGGGCGGAACGAGCAGGCCGAAGTTTACGCCGTCGATTGGCGGAACGTGCTCGCCATCGCACGACAAAATGCGGAGGCGGCGGGCGTCGCCGCGCGCTTCCACCTCATCCCCGGCAGCGCGTTCGAGGTGGAGTTCGGCGCGGACTACGACCTCGTGCTCCTGACCAACTTCTTTCACCACTTCGACCCGCCGACCTGCGAGACGCTGATGCGTAAAGCGCACGCCGCGCTCAAACCGGGCGGGCGCGCCGTGACGCTGGAGTTCGTCCCCAACGAGGATCGCGTGACGCCGCCCGTCGAGGCTGCCTTCGCCCTCGTCATGCTCGGCACGACGCCCGCCGGAGACGCCTACACGTTCCCGGAGTTCGACCGGATGTTTCGCCGCGCGGGCTTCTCGCGCAGCGTCTCGCATCAGACGATGCCCGGCCACATCATCATTTCATACAAGTAAGGAAATTTGGATCAAGGC